>JAUPVI010000039.1:6110-8311 GCA_030917105.1 Candidatus Babelota bacterium | reverse complement strand
ACACGGCCGCTCTTACTTCTGCTTTTAACGAGTGGGTACCTGTAACGAATGAGAATAAGGCGTGCCTGAGTTCTATGTTAGCTAAGAGAAATGTGGCCGAGAAGCAAAGGCAAAAATCGGCTTTGAACGCGTTTAAAGCTAATGTACAAAAGCGAAAAGAAGCTCGAGTGATTCTGAGAAGCCGTTTAGAGGCCGTTGAGCGTCGAGGGTTGACCCATGGTTTTACTCTGTGGAAAAAATTTAATGAGCATGAAAGAACAGCGTCAGGGCCGCTGACATCTGTTGATGAGACTCCTTTCTCAATTGAATCAGGCCTTGTGACTGATACTTCTGCTGAAGAACATATGAAGGGAACAGATTTGCTTGCTGGCTTTGACGTGGTGGAAAAAGCAGAAGCGGCAAGCAAACTTGAGGATGCTGCTGTGAGTCTGGAGCCAGTGCTTGGAGCTTCAGGTGTCATCGAGGCGGCTGATAGCGGGCGTCCGGCCTTCACACAAAAAATAAAATGTAAAAGGACGCGGCCTGTTTTTGATGAGTTGAAACGGCATGTTGTTTTGCAACATAAAAAGCGTATTGCCCAAGCCATGGGGCAGAAGCACCGTACTGCCCAAGCTTTTCGTGAGTGGTCCCAGCGCGCAGTGCGGAGAGTTGCTCGTAACCAGGTAGTTGTTGCGATGAACGCGCTTAGAAATACGAAGTCAAAAAAAGAAGTTTTTCAGGCTCTGAGAAGAAATACTCAAGAAGAAAAAGCGAAAAAAACGCCTGTAGATATCCCACACGTAGGGGCACCAAAAGTACAACCATCGGTAATACAGAATACTCAGGTTAAACCGTTAAGTCCGCAGGGCCCAAAGCGTAAGAAGCGCGATGAGGCTGTGGTTGTAGAAAAAGCTCATCTGCCAACGATTACTGAAGAGACAACCTTGAGTAGTTATTCATCACTGAGTAGCCGCTCAGAGTCGCCAACGACTATTGCAGCGCTTCATCCGGTTACAAAAGAAGTGGTATGTGACCGAACGTCAACTCTTCCGGTTAAACAACGAGCTGTATCACCAACAAAAGATTATAGCTCCTGGTTGCTTGGTGGAGGCGCTGCTTTTATTGCTGCGGGCGTGGCATTGCTCAGTGGTAAGCGTACAGCCCAGGGTCGGCTTGGTGTTGTTGTAGATGCGCTGCGTTCTGACTCTCGTCTGACATTTGGTGAAAAGGTCCGCGCTTTGGCTGGTGCCTTGGCTCTTGGTGCTGGAGTGACGCTCGGGAGCGTTGGAGCGTATCAAAAGATTGCGCGCTAGAACGCGCTATTCATACCAATATGGAACTCATGTGGTGTTTCGCCAATCCGTTTGTTGCGGTCAAGCTTGTAACCAAACGAAACCTTGATCGGTTGTGGCTGCAGTATATTCAAGCCGATACCAATGGTGTGACGGAGGTGGAAGTTATCATGCTTAATCCGTTGCATATTATCTCGAATAATTTCGGTTTTTGGCGTGTCCCAGGCACAGCCGCAGTCATAGAAAAGATGTACACGCATATTGCGGTTGCTCATGAATGGAAAAATAAGTTCGGCATTCATTTGCACCATTTTCTTGCCGCCGAGTGGGTTTGCGTATTCCCATGATGGCCCGACTTGCGACTGATTAAAGCCGCGGACACTTTCCATGCCGCCAATATGGAACAATTCGCGATACGGAATTTTGCTTAGCGCTGTTTCGCCCAGGCCGATTTGCTCTATCGCACCAATTTTACCATGAAGGCCAAGTACAAGGCTGTCATAGCCAATGAGCGGGGTGTACCAGCTTGCTTCGAGTGTTGATTTGTAGAAAGAGAAGGTTTTATTGATGCCAGGCAATGCACACTTGTTTGCAAAGGCAATGTGATAACCATCGTTTGGATAGACAGGGTGGTTGCGCGTATCTTTTACAATATCAAGGCCAATCCACTGTAGTGTTCCAGCTTGCAGTTTTTGGTTGACGAGTGACTCTAAGCGCGGCTTGTCACGCACGTCGGTGCCGCGAATTTCAAACTTCTTTTGCGGGGTGCCAGTGGAAGTATCATAGGCATTGTTGCTGATGCGTTCTACGCCGCTTTCAACGTACATGCGGGTGCAGCGATCAGGTGTTGGTAGTAGTGTGCCGAGGCGACCTACCGCCCCAACTACTTCTTCTCGTGGTGACGGAACAATCCATTTCCATTGATCATAG
>JAUPVI010000039.1:0-6100 GCA_030917105.1 Candidatus Babelota bacterium | reverse complement strand
GGAAATGCTCATATATCCGGAAAGATTATTGGTTATGTACGGATCGCTTACGTGAAGTGCAAATTCACCAAAATTACCTTTGCCACCAGAAATCTTAAAGCCTGTATCCCAGCCATGACCAAACATGTTGCGGAGATCGGCGCTAATAACTCCTTTTAACCCACCATTTTGGTCTGCCTGGCTGGCGCCAAAATCCACACCAATATTGAATGAACGGGTAGGAATTTCTTTGACGGCTAATTCTAGATCAAGCAAATCTTTATCGAGTCTATGCTTTTTCCACTCGACCCCTTCTTGTTCACGGTCAAAATAGCCCAAGCGCTCCACATTGTTTTTTGATATTTCCATGGCGGTGCTGGTGATAGGCCCACCTTCTTCTAATACGAACTGACGGCGGATGACTGCATCTTTGGTCAGTTCGTTACCGGTAATGAGCACGCGGTTAAGGCGCCATTGGCTGCCTTTTTCCACGTGAAAGGTTATGGAGATAGTATTTGTGGCAGTGTCAGGTATTACTTGCGGTGATACATACGCATCAATAAAGCCGTATTCACCGTATATTTTTTTAATAGACCCCATCATTTTATGAATTTCTGACTGCTTGTAGGTGTCGCCTGGCTTGAGGGTGAGCAGGTGGCGTACAATGCGATGTGGTACTGCGGTGTCAGGAGCAATATCAATTTCTTTTACGGTAAAGCAGGGGCCTTCGCTGATGGTGAACAAGAGATCAATGGCAGAGTCTCCTGGTGTGCGGGTAACTTGCACATCGGTTACGCGAGCACCAAAATAACCACGATCGGCATATGCAGCACGCACGCGTTCTCTATCTAGTTCTAAGGCACTATCATCAAATTTCCCCGCACCATTGAGGAAGCCAAACAGCCACACTTCGCGGTTTTGAATTGAGTTGCGCAAGAGACGGGCGGGTATGATTGTGTTGCCGATAAAATCAATGTGCCTGATATGGCTTTTTACTTTTTCATTAATGGTAAAAAGGAGTGAGGCGCGCTGTGGATTTTCTGGGTCTTTGGTAACGGTTGCTACAACGTCTGCCTCGTGGTAGTCGCTCGCTTGGTATTCTTTGCGAATTTTAACGGCAAGCAGATCAGCTGTTTCTTGGTTGATGGCATGGAGATTTTTGAGGTCAATAATTTCTTCGAGCTTCCTGGTACTTAGCCCTTTATTGCCGTCAAACACAACAGCAGACAATGCTGGTTTTTCTGTGATGTTTATAAAGAGATCAACAGTGCCGTCATCGCGCAATTCTTTTTCGATAATAACTTGTTCAAACGCTCCTAGGTTGTAGATGGCGTTGATTGCTCGTGTGCTTTGTGTTTGATCAAAAGAGCCACTGCGACGATACGGAAGGCGATGGAGAATAGTAGCGGTTGGAATAAGTGTATTGCCGGTGATGGTTATTTCATTAATTGTTGGATGTTCTCCTGCTGCTGCAGTCAGTTCCTGTGCATAGCACGCAAAAAATGTTGCTGTCGCGGTAATTAATAGTATGGTGCGTAACTGTGTCATGCCAATCTCCCTCAGCTGTATAGACAATGATCATAACCACAACACGTTTCACGCGTCGACGGCGGAGGCCGTTCACTACGATGGTGATGATCGAGAACGGGCATAGGATACAATGTTATCCAAAAAAGGCGATTGTTTTGTTAGGTGCCAAGCATTTGGCTGTAGCGATGTAATAATTCCATCTCATGTGATGGGGTAATGTTCTCTGGTTTCCACGCTTGAGCGTGCTGCTGGAGCTCTTTGAGAACGGCCGAATTTATATACATTTTCTTACGCTTTTCGCTGCTGCCATGATCGTAAGCGCTCAGGCTGATGCGATCGGCTTTAAATTTCAGCACAATATCAACATCATGAGTGTCGGGAAGTTTGGCAATCAGTTTTTGAATGAACGGCAGAAAAATGGCATACGGATACGGTTGAATGTGTTGTTGCGCAAGTATTTGTTGATCACGTGCTTTCCATCCCATGAACCAAAATTCTTTGTGTAGCGGGTCGAGCGCTGCTTTGGTATTACGCGCACCAAAGATGCGTGACCATAAGGTATGAATGGTATCTTTAATGGTTCCCATGGCTTTGGATTGGTCGGTTTCCGCCGGTGCTGGTTCTTGTGGGCGAATAACCGGCTCTGTTGGCCCTTCATTGACCGGTTTATTGAGCGTAACTTTTATCTGGATAATAGTCGGTTGGTGAGTGCTAATAGGCGTTAGGGCAACTCTCTTTTCTGAGTAGTAACGGCGGGTGCTTACCCAATCCATACTTTGAATGATGTCATCATCAGAGTAGATGTTATAAATCTTTTTAAAGAACGGGGAGAGGAAGAAAGCAAGTGTTTCCGGCTGAATTGGGGTGCCCAGCAGGACAAGTTCGTCGATGTGAAATGGGGCAATCGTATGAGCAGCATCGTGAGATTTGAGCACTGTATGAAGCTGTGTCATGCTGGTGAGCTGATCGGCATCTGGGTAGCGATCGCTTGTTGGCTCGTTCTCGATTCCTTTTTGTAGAAGTTCATGAATGCCGGCGGTATTGAGGATGAGGTTGCCACCATGGCTGTGGGCAATGAGGCGAATCTTTGGATTAATTCCTCGTGCTTTGAGTGCCGCGTATTCTTCGACGAGCGCGAGATAGAGCTTGAGGGCTTCTTTGCGGCGCCGTGCTTGGCTGACCAATCCACTCCATCCAAAGGTGTAAAAATAGTTTTTTTCCTTTTCGTTATGTGCGATTTCGTTCATAACCTGGTATGCAGCGCTGATAGGAAAGGCGGCATGTTTGTGTGTCATTCCTTGTGGATCGAAGGTTGGCTCGAGTGGCTTAAGGCCGAGCTCTTGCAGTGGCTGCATTTGGTAGAAGAATGGGTCGTTACGCATAAGCCGCGTCATTTTTTTATAATTGGTTTTGCGCATTTTGTCTTTGATGACATTGAAAACACTAATGAGTCCCAGCGTGGTGGCAAAAGAGCCGTGAACAAGTACGGTCACCCATGCTTCTTTTTCTTGCAGTGGTACATGAGGGATGTTGTTAGCGGCTCTGTCAAACCAGTAGCGGACGCCAAATGCGCTCAACAGAAGGGCGGTGGCAATAATGACGGTGCCAATTCGTCGCCCGGTGAGTGGTGTAATATATTTTTTCATCTCGTGTTCCATCCTTTTCTCGTGCGTAGATAGTGTAAGAGTGGGTGTGAGGAGATTGCAAGAGGTTGACTTAACATTGCTCCTTTCTCTTGGTAAGGTATAGATGCTATTAGTGTGTCGGGGGGCAAATGATTTTTATACGAAGTCGGTATGTTTGTGTGACTGTGGGATTATTTTTGGGGAGTGTAAGCGTACAGGCTTCTGATGCGTCTCATTGGCCAGCACTGAAGGAGTTGCTTGAGCGCTCAGCTTTAGAAACCGTTGAAATATCTTGCTCTGATGAGATTGTGCGGCCTGATGCGGATGTAGAAGTGGCTACTTGTAGAAAGTTAGAAAAAAGATGGATAAAGTTTAGCGCGCAGCTAGAGTCACGTACTATTACTAGCTCGGATTTACTCAAAGAGCTTGCTGTTTTTGTCGATTATGTGGCAGTTGCTACTCCTACTTTTGCTGCACGAATATTGGGGCATATTATTGGTTATATGAATAGTCTTCTGGATCGGCTGGCAACCAAGCCGATCCAGCTGCTAGAAGATGATGACGAGCTATTTGAGATGCTTCGTAAAGCGATTGGTGCTGTGAGTGCTACGTATGCGGGGTGTGTGCCAACGGGGCTTTTGTGTTTTGCAAGGGCAGTACGAAAAGAGCATGCTTTGCCTCAACGTTTTGCTATTAAGTGTAGGGAGGACCTTTGTCGGCTCGGGGAATTGTTGGTGCGCTTAGCAGAAAAAAAACTTACCTGGCTTAAGAATCTAGAAAAGATTGGAGTGCGCTGCTCCCCTACAGAAAAAAATTGGGTCCTTATTCATCTGGGTGCGACGCAGTGGCTTATTGCTGCTAAAAAATCAAAAGGTGAATCGGCAACAGATTTGGAGCGCCTTGTGCGTGAGCTAAAAGAGTTTTGCTTTAAAATAGCAGGAGGAGGGCATTGTGAAACGTCCGCGAATAGAAAACGACCACGAACTGCGCTCGTTGTGTAATGTCGGACCGGCTTGAGGAGATTTCTGGCCATAAGCAAAACATTTGTATGCTCCACCTTTTCCGGGCCATTGTGCATGAAGCACAGACCGGCGAGCGGCGCTTATGGAGTTATTATAGTCGCCTGCGCCGTGAGGCGACCGAGGGGAAATAGTTGCGCGGGATTTTTATTAGCGGTCGGTGATGGGTTTTGGGGGTGTTATTTTCATGATTCATTGTTGTTGCTAATTAGATAGGTTCCTTATTTTCACTCTTGTACGAAGTTTGTGCTATCTATTTTCGTGACTTCGCTTTTTCGATAATTGAGTGGGATTCTTATTAGCGGCCGGTGATGGGTTTCGGGGGTTTTATTTTCATGGCTTGTTATTATCGATAATTAGGTTGTTTTCTTATTTTCATTATCATCCCAGAAATGGCACATTAATTTTCAAAGTTTGACAAAATCGAAAATAAACAGCTAGAATCGTTCTCCTTAATGAAAGGAGAAGCATATGAATATTAAAGAATCGCCATCTGGGGTGGTTGTAAAAACAGCGAGTGGCTACGAGGCTTTTTTACCGCACCCATTGCCACCACATATTACGTGGAATATGGCGCTAGTGACTACCTTATCGAAAGCTGATCGCATACTTGGTATGTTGGCACGGGAGGGGGCACGGTTGCCGGACCCTCATTTGTTGATACGACCGTTTGTTTCTCGAGAGGCGGTATTATCTAGCAAGATCGAAGGAACGCGTACGACACTGGGAGAAATTTTTGTTGAAGCAAGCGGTGGCTCTGTTGAGCGCAGTGCGGATGATATGCAAGAAGTGCGTAACTATATAGACGCACTTGATTTTGGTGTCGCTCGATTGGCTGAAATGCCGATTTCTTTACGACTTATTCGTGAAATTCATGAAAAACTTATGAATGGTGTGCGTGGGTCTCATGCAACGCCGGGGCAGTTTCGCACGGTGCAAAATTGGATTGGCGCGCCGGGGTCGACAATTGCTACTGCATCGTATGTGCCGCCAGTGCCAGCAGATCTTGCAGAAGTGTTAAAAGATTTTGAAGCATTTCTCCATGATCATACGCTGCCGCCATTGGTACATGTAGCGTTATGCCATTATCAATTTGAAGCGATTCACCCGTTTATTGATGGTAATGGGCGCATGGGCCGACTGATCATTATGTTGTTGCTTATCGAGCGTAAAGTTTTGCCAGCGCCGCTATTATATTTGAGCGCTTTTTTTGAAGCATCACGCGGTGAGTACTATCAACGCTTATATCAAGTGAGCAGCTCTGGCTCATGGCTCGAGTGGCTGTATTATTTTTTAAATGGGGTTGCGTTGCAAGCACAAGATGTGCTTTCTCGTACTGAGCGGATTAACCAATTATTAACTGAGTGGCGAGCACAAGTTGGTGGTAAGGTTGATAGCATACCGCAAAAGCTTTTGGTGCAGTGTTGTGCAAACCCGTATCTGAGCGCAAAACTTGTTGCTGAGCAGTATGATGTTGCTTTTACAACTGCACAGCGTGCTATTGAAACGCTTGAAGAGCTTGGCATTCTGTTTAAGTCAGCCGGTGATAAGCGCAATCGCATGTATTGTGCTACGCGCATTATGGCGATTTTGGATGAACCGACGCTGATGGAGCATGATGGTCTATAGCTATTCGAATTTTACAAGGTCTTTTTTGATGATTTCCTGGACTCTCAAGTAAGCGGCGCATGGTTTTCCAGGCAAGCTCAAAACAAAACTCAAATGTTTGTATTGCTGCAAATTTATCACGTTCAGTTTTGATGTTGCGGCGATATTCTTCAAATTTTTTTCGTGCTTTCAATAGAGTTGTTATGTCTATACCATCAATGATCACACATGTACCTTTTTGTGTGAGTCCGTTTGTGTCTCCCAGAGCGTTTTATAGAGACCATCGTGCGAGATAAGTTCTGCGTGAGTGCCATCTTGTACGATTACGCCATTATCAAA
>JAUPVI010000038.1 GCA_030917105.1 Candidatus Babelota bacterium | reverse complement strand
CGCAAGCTGCTTGTTGGTCTGGGAGTTGAAAGTGATTTATTATTCCTTGGTTTTTGGGCAGTGCTTGTTGGGTATACCATGTATGGTGGCTTGCCGGCGGTTATAGCCACTGATTTGCTGCAAATTAGCTTGATTCTGGCCGTCTTCTTGGGATTGTTTGGGTATTTGGTATGGATTGGGGTGTTGAATTGGGCCACAGTCTCGGCATTATCTAGTCCGGCATCTATGCCTGATGGTGGTTTTTCTTATTGGTTTTCTTATCTTGGCATTCCGGTATTGTTTTCTTTTGCCGAACAAGACTTGGCACAGCGGTTTTTTGCCGCGCGTTCTTCTGCTATAGCAACTGCTGCATCATGGGCTTCTGCGGGCGGCCTTTTGCTGTTTGCCGCAATTCCAGCCCTTATTGGGGTACAGGCTCGGTTATCAGGATTGGTAGTTGGCGAAGGACAAAGTCCTTTATTGATGCTTGTTGCGCAACATATTGGGCCGGTTGGCCAGGCATTGGTGATGTGCGCGTTGGTGGCTGCTATTGCGTCAACTGCTGATTCGCTTTTGTGTGCGGTGAGTTCTAATATAGTGCAAGATTTTGTGCCGCAGAGTCGCGGAAGCGCCTTCCGTGTGCGGTGTGCTGAAATAGCAACATTAGTGGTCGGGGCTGCAGGTATTATCGGCTCTTATTGTGCTACGAATATTTTGGGGGTTATGACGCAAAGCTACGAGCTTTTAGTGAGTGGCGTGTTGATTCCCGTTCTGGTGTGCATTGTGGGCGGGCGATTGAGTCGCATTGCTGCGTTGTGCTCGGTAATGACAGGTTTTTGTGTATATAGCTTTATATGGAGCGGCGTGGTGACGGTGGCGTTGCCTGGATCGTTTGTGGCACTTGTCGCATCGGCTGCTGCGTATGTAGTTGGACTACTCATTTCTCTTATGCTTAACGATTGAGGTATGTGCGATGGCTGGACATTCTAAATGGGCTAATATTAAACATAAAAAAGAAAAAGAAGATATAAAGAAGGGTAAGGTTTTTACTAAGTTGGTGCGCGAAATTACGATAGCAGCGCGTGACGGTGGCGGCGATCCTGCTGCCAATATTCGTCTGCGGTTGTTTGTGGATAAAGCCAAAGCAGCTAACATGCCAAGTGACAATATTACGCGCGCCATTAAAAAAGGAACTGGTGAGATAGCCGGAAACGCGTATGAAAGTATTACGTACGAAGGGTATGGGCCACATGGAGTGGCGATTATGGTTGAAGCGCTAACCGACAATAAGAATCGTACTGCATCTGAGGTGCGCCATGCATTTGGTAAGGGTGGTGGGAGCCTTGGTGGTGATGGTAGTGTTTCGTGGATGTTTGTGCGTCGCGGTGTGGTCTCGCTGCATGCGACAACTAAGACAGAAGACGAACTTCTTGAGCTGTTCCTTGATCACAATATTGATAGTATTGATACCGATGAAACGCAAGTGCGTATTGTTGGTGAGCCATCGGAGCTGTATGCTATTAAGGCAACAGCAGATAAGGCTGGGCTCAAAGTAGATACCGTACAACTTGAGTGGATACCAACGACCTTTGCCTCTGTTTCCGATGAGGCTGATGCCGAAAAAGTATATAATTTTTTAAATGCGCTGGATGAACTTGATGATGTTCAACACGTGTTTGCCAACATAGCGTAAAGTGATATTTGCATGAAGCTACAACAAGATTCCATGATTACCAGCATGACTGGCTTTGCCAACGTTTCAGTAGTTATGCTGGAACATGACGGGGAGCAGTGCAGTGTTGATATTGAAATAAAAACGTTTAACTCACGTTTTTTTGAACCAACCTGTAAATTGCCGAGCGCGTTGAGCTCATGTGAGATGGACCTTATTTCACGTATGAAAAGTGGCTTAATTCGTGGCCGTGTGTACTGCACGGTGCGCATTAACAGCCATGGGGCATTGCTGGAAAAAACAGTATTTTCTCCTATCCGCGTACAAGAATACCTTGACGCGAGCGCGTATATCCAAAAACAATTTGGTCTTGCTGGTCAGTTGACTATCGCAGAAATGATGAATTTACCCCAGGTTTTTTCTTCTGAACGTGCGGCGTTGTCTGATGAAGCCATTGCCCGTTTTTTAGCTGGTGTTGATGATGCAGTAGCGCAAGTACATGAAGCGCGAAAAAATGAAGGAAAGCGGTTACTTGTAGATTTAAGCAACCGACTTGATGCTATTGTACATACGATGGGTGAAATTGAGGGTATTACGGCACAGTTGCTTGCGGCGCAGAAAGAGCAAGTCGCACATTGCCAACAGCAGGCCCAAGCTGGCGATGAGGCAGCTTGCGCTTTGTTGCCGGAACGACTTGCCGCACTTGATAAAATGGATGTACATGAAGAAATTGTCCGCTTTGGTTCACACGTACAGGCAATTGAGCGATTGTTGGCTGATTCAGCAATAGAAAAGGGTCGTAAGCTTGACTTTACCTTGCAAGAGTTGATGCGTGAGGTAAACACCGTTACCTCAAAATGCACAAACTATGAAATGAGTGCACGTGCGGTGGATATCAAGGTGGAAATTGAGAAAATTCGCGAACAAGTGCAGAACATTGTGTAGGGCTTACAAGCTCAGGTAGGCTAAGCCTGTCAATGGTAAACAAATCTTAGGATGCGCCCTCACGACAGGGCGCATCTTTGTAGGGAGTGATCGTGTTTAAAAAAGTAGTGGTTTTCCTCTTTTGTTCTATAACAGCAATGCATTCTGTGGGTGCGGGCGCTGGTCGTTCAGCTGCTCGTTGGGGCGGCATCGGTGTGGGGGCGGCAGCAAGCCTTTTGATAATTGCTGCGCAGGCAAAAATCAAGGTACTAGAAAAAGAAGTTAAGAGAGGTACTGTTGCCTTGGCAGATGCAGACCTTGAGCGATTGTATGTGCTACGTAATTGGGCGATTGGCCTTGTAGGGCTTGGAGGTTCGCTTTTCGCGGGTAGTTTGCTGAGCAGTGCTGACCAATTTGAGGCTACGCCAGCAGTCGCGAATCCTGCTGATAGAGAAGAGGTTATTGTTAATGTTGCGCATAATGCGACTTCGCAAGATGCAACTGTGTCGTCTGTGGCGCCTATATTGCCTGAACCGACCGTATTGCTTGCGCCGCCTGCCCTGTCAGAGAGCGAACCTGATCCTGTTGTGCACGCCGTGACCCCATTGGGCGAGCTGGCATCAACACAAGAGCCGGCACAAGCAGTCCCTGCTGTAGAGTTAACTTTGCCTCCTGCTATTTCTCCAAGCAAAGATGCTGTTGTTGCTGAACCAATGTCTGTTGCGGTGGATTTATCTTCTGCAGCGCCCCTTCCTTTGGCGCTAGTTCCTTCAGTTAAGAAACCAGTCGCTCCGCTCTTGAGTGCGAGGCGAAAGCGCAGAAGTCTTCGCAATATAGCTATGGTTCGACCATTAACCGTGACCAAAAACGACCAAAGCCCTGTTTTGGGAGTTATTGGTGCGACACTGAGTAAGTCGGTTGCGGGCAATCTTACTGATGATACAGTCGTTCAATGTTTTTTGCGCGATCTTCCGGTGAAAGATGAATCGGGAATAGCTTTTTTTGAGGCGGATGCTTTAGTTGCTTATGCAGATTCTCAGGTGGTTTCGTCCGCGGTGAACGAGATAACAAAGTTAGTGAGCAATGATGGGGCATCAGCAGAGCATTTCAATTTTGATTTTAGCCTATCGCGTGACCAGTTATTTTCGCTTTTTCATCCCGTTAAAATTCCAGGAGATGGTCACTGCGCCGGGCACTGCTATATCTTTTTTAAGAGCGGTCTTGCCAACACTTCAAGGCAGCCATATTATTTTGGGGCTTCTTTTGATGCGCTTGCAGGCGCAAGAAAGCTATTGTTTCAGCAGCGATTGGCTCAAGTGCCAAAAAAGCAAAGAAATAGCGTCAAAAGAGAACTATGTACGTTTATTGGTATGGGGCATTGGAAGTTTTGGGCGAGGACTTGGGAAACAGATATGCCGCGCTTACAAATAAATACGAGTCTTCCAGCTCCGGTGGATAGTAAGTACTATCTTGGCGAGGAAGATGTGCTGCTTATAGCTAAAATGCTGCATAAACCGGTTCTTATTTGGACAGGTGCTGATGAAAGTGGGTATCGCATTTCATACAGCGCAGGGCTCTCTCAAGAGCGCTGGAAAAAAGCAAAGCAAGACTTGGCTTCCTGTTGTCATATTTTGTTTAGTCAGGCTGGCACCGAGCTGAATATTGGGGGCCGGGGGCATTGGTCAGTTTTGGTGCCAAACCCGCTTCGTTCTGAAACACAAAAAGGGTCAGAAAAATAATGAGAAAAGCGCTTTTATGCCTCCTTCTTATGATAAGTTGTGATGGATCAGCAATCCCCCTTAAGCCAATTGTGCGTTGGGGCGGTGCCGGCACTGCAATTATAGGGGCGCTGACTGCGTTGGCGATGCATAATCGCGTGAAAAAATTGATGCTGCAGCGAAAAGCATTGCTGTTGTTGCAAGAGCAGGGACGCGGCCGGAGTGTTCAAGAACGCTGGACGTTGCTTAATGCATTGCTGTTTGCTGAAAAAAAGCTCATTCTTTCTGCTCATTATAGGCGACTAGGTTTGGTAGCTGCGGGCGCCGGCGTAGCAGCCCTCGGTGGCAGTTTTTTGATGCCAGATAGCGATAATAAAAATGATGATAATACGAGCGGTAAAGAGCAGGTCAGGGGTCAGGACCTTGCGGTGACAAGTGGCATGCTACAGGTTGATTTTGGTGCGGCGGTGCCCTCTGACAATGCTTTGGCAAAACATGGGGCAGGCAATGTTGGGGTAGATAGTATTTTAGCGCTCTCGAATGCATCCCAAGTGCCGGTGGCTAATGATGTTATTCAGGGTGTCGTTACTCAGCTGCAGGAAAAAATAAAGAGCAAGGAAGATACATCTCGTGAAGTTCAGTCTATTTTTAAGACGCTTTTGCTTCCAGTTCGGGTTCCTGGTGATGGCTCTTGTGGCATTCACACCATAGCATTTTGGCAGAAATGGCGCGATGCGGGCGGTCAAAACCCGGAGAAAATACCAACTCGTTTTAGGGCAACGCCTGATTTGGTTGCACGGCAGAGACTGTGGCTGCTGGACGAAGCAGAGAAACATATTAATGCCGAAATTTCCGGTAAAGATGTTATTCTTGTGTCAGAGTTATATTCTCCCGTGGCTGGGGGAAGCGACGCTGATCTCGGTCAATATTATTGGGTACGAAATATTTTAGGTTCTTATCTGGATATAGAGTCTGACCAGGATGCAAAGCCAGTAATTCTTGCCGCTTTTAAGCAGTACAAAGATCGTTTTGGTAAAAAGGGGTCTACCGATTGGCTTGATGTTCCGCTCTTGCATTTTGTTGCCAAAGAAATGAAATGTCCGGTGGTGGTATGGGCAAAGAATGCGAAAACTGGTGGCTTTGATGTAAGCAGCAAGATTAATTTTGAAGGCTGGGATGGCGATTTATCTAAAGTTTGTCATGCTATTAATTATGGCGGCCATTGGGAGCCGGCTATTTTGAAGCCTGAGGTAGTTGCGCTTTTGGCAGAACAGAAAAAAGAAGAGTCATGAGAGAAAGATTTATATATTTTTGTGCTGGTATTGCTTTAATAGGATCTTTGGAGGCTTTTTCACTGAAAAACGTAGCACGCTGGTGTGGTATCGGTACTGCCGGTATTGGCACGGTTGTTGCGCTACGTCTACATAAAAAGGCGATAGCTTTAGAGAAAAAACTAGTAGAAAAATCGCTAGTTAAGCAGGCAAGGCGTTCACGTAATCGGGCGCTCGCTGGAGCACTTTTGGGTGCAGGAGTTGCCGTGGGAAGCTTGTTTATGCGGGACGACGAGGCTCAGGTGTCGGTGGCGTTGAGTGAGCCAGGGGAGCGCATTGCGCTGGTTCCGATCCCAGTGTCAAACGAAGTCGTGAGTAAGTGGAAGGAGGTTTCGATTGCGAATGAGTCAGGTAATTCAGCGATTTCTAACGATTTGCTGAAGATGCCAAATGTTGTCATGAATAATGTTTTAGAAGTGCTTTCCTCAACTCATCAGGCTGGATTAGCAGATGTTTTTAAGGCCGCAGAAGCAAACGCGTCTGCGCAAGGCTATGTTGCATTCTCAAGTGCGCCACGTGCTTTTGACAAAGAAAAAGCACGAAAAATGTTGGCGTTATGGGATAGGCATCATCATTTAAAGGGGGATTTGATAGAGTGTTGCGAAACAGGTCAACCTATTTCTTGTTCTGATTTTTTTAACACATTATTTGATATTGTGGTAGTTCCTGCTGATAATTATTGTGGGTATCATGTCCAGCTCTTTAATTCCTGGTGGAGTCTGATGTCCTCTCAGATTGGTCCTAATAAACGACCAGTTGCTTTTGCTGCTGGGTCAGATCTTATTCACCGAGTTCGGGAAGAAACAGCGAGTCAGGAAGAGCGCTTCGCTCGCGCTTATAAATCTGGCAATGATCTTGATTTGGCATTGAATGAAATTGCGATTAAATATCGATCAAAAGCCAGAGATTCTAGCGTTTGGATTGACTTAGATGAGTACATGAACATGGTGTGGTGTGACCGTCCTTTATCACGCGATCTTTTTGTGCTGATGGAACCAGATAATGTGCCACGTGATATTACCAAGATACCTCATTCTATTTTTGTTAATAATAATCATTGGAACGCTGTTATACCAAAGCCAGAAGTGGTGGCTCTTCTTGAGCGTGATCAGCGGTCTCAGTCCGGGGTATGTTGGTGAAGCAGTAAGCTCCGTGGTGTAGCTGAAATTTTGGCAAAACATAAATAGGAGTAACGATGAGGGCGGGATTTATACACTTTTGTGCATGTATTGCTTTGATAGGATCTTTGGAGGCTTTTTCGGCAAAAAAAGTAGCGCGCTGGTGCGGTATCGGCACTGCCGGTATTGGCACGGTTGTTGCGCTACGTCTACATAAAAAGGCGGTAGCTTTGGAAAAAAAACTAGTAGAAAAATCGCTAGTTCAACAGGCAAGGCGTTCACGTAATCGGGCCCTCACTGGAGCACTTTTGGGTGCAGGAGTTGCCGTGGGAAGCTTGTTTATGCGGGACGACGAGATTGAGGTGCCGGTGGCGTTGAGTGAGCCAGGGGAGCGAACCACATTGATTCCGATTCCAGTGTCACGTGAAGTCGAGAGTGTGCCGAATGATTTCTCGATCGCGAATGAGTCAGGTAATTCAATGACTTCTACCATGAAAGCGTTTGCTGACGACTTCCTGCGGGTGCCAAATGTTATCATCAATGACGTTTCAGAAGTGGTTGTTTCTGCTCATCAGGCTCGATTAGCAGATGTTGTTAAGGCAGCAACACCAAACTCTTCTGCGCAAGGCTATGTTGCATTTTCAACCACGTCGCGTTCTTTTAACGAAGGAAAAGCTCTCAAACTGTTAGGGTTTTTGAATAAGTATTGTTCGATATCGACAGATCTTGATCCTGATCTGGATGATGATGACAAGTATCTTGTCCGGGCAGAGCAAAATGCTCAAAGATCTGATTTGCGTAAGAAATTATATCGGTCCTATTTTCTTGAAACGTTGTTTGATGTGGTGGAGGTACCTTTGGATGGCTATTGTGCCTACCATGCTTATTTTTTTAATCTGTGGTGGCATACGTCAGGCTTAGCTCGAGATGCAAGGCGGCCAGTTGCTTTTGCGGCTAATCTCAGTCTTATTAAAACTTTTCGAGAATTGCTTGCAAATAAATTGGAGGCTCAGGCGCGTCGTGGCCCCTCGCCGAGTAGGGAACTTCAGCGTATTAATTCGGAATTCCGATCGGAATCTGTGGGCCCTCATGTGTGGACTGATCCAACACATTTCGAAATGCACCCTTTTTCCAATGAGTTTCTAATAGTTGGCTTCGGGGAGCTCACTTCTAGTCCCGACTGGCAGAGGATTTCACCAGATAGGTGGTATTATATTAATGTGGGTAATCACTGGGTGGCGGCTAGGCCAAAGCCAGAAGTGATAGCTCTTCTTGAGCGTGAGCAGTAGTCTAAGCTCTGATCTCTTGTGTTTGCAATGTAAATGCCTTACGCTGTGGCCGGTATGATGCTTTTGTATAAATATATTCCCAACATTCTTACTGTCTTGCGCATTGTAAGCGCTCCTTTCTTGTGGTATGCGATTTCCACGCATGCTGTGGGCTTGGCACTTATTCTTATTACGTTTGCCATTGTAAGTGATTTCGGCGATGGGTATATTGCACGCCGCTTCTTTCTTTCTTCGCGTGCTGGATCATTTCTTGATCCGCTTGCTGACAAAATCGTTATTATATGCGCTTTTATTGCCTTGTGGCAACAACAAATGATGCCAT
>JAUPVI010000037.1 GCA_030917105.1 Candidatus Babelota bacterium | reverse complement strand
CTGCATTGGGGGTATTGATGTGTGATTCTAAGTACAAGAGGAGTTCATAGAATAAAAACCAAATGAGAACATGCTTCAGGCTTCCGTGCAAAGAGAGCTTAAAGGGAACGTAGGTACATTTTTTTTGTAGAAAAGCTTCAATGTTTTTATTTTTTGCTGGGGAAGCTTTTTTTACTACCGAGAGCATACCGCTTAAGGCCTCAGCATTTTCTAGGATTGCTTCCGTAATAAATTCTGCTCGTTCTTTCACAAAAATCTGAGCTATTTTACCGGCTCCGAGTACTCGTGCAGCATGTATGCCAAGTTTACGTAAGTTAAGGTCATAGCTTGGGACGATACGAAGCTTGTTGTCCCCGCGGAGTGGTTTAAGTTCTTGTAATGCCGTGGGTGCAGTAACAAAAAGAGCAGCAGTCGCCGCTTGGGTAGCGCTGAGAAGTTGTTTTTCAGTTTCTTTGCCGAGCTTTGAAAGGGCAGTTGCACTGTATTTGAGTTGCATGATCGTTGTTTTGTCAGTAGCGATTGCAGTTTCGGTGGCTGTTATACTTTCGAGCGATTTGTCTCGTTCAAGGCTTGCAACTGTCGTAACGATGGTGTTTTTCAGATGCTCAGTGTGTACAAAGTCAACTCCATCAAGGAGACCAAGAAGTTTTTTCCCTTGGGCTATTAAGCTGGCAAATACTTCTTCTGCCGCGGTTGTTTGCTCTGGGCGGTTGACTGCAAATTTCGCCTGATTGAGCATGTCGGAGAAATCACTATAGGCTGTTTCAATAGTTCTGAGCGTGATGGCAGGGTAGGTATAGGCCGCTTGCATGTCAACAATGAACTGGTGAATAGAGTTTGTGCCGTGTACATTGTTTAATTGTCCGAGGATGGCATCGATAAATTTAATTTCTTGAATGGCTGTGGGTGAGGTGCTGCCAACCAACTTTGCCTTTTGGTTTTGTAATTCGATGACCTTTTCCGCTTTTATAGTAGTGATTTGCGATTGATACAGGGCAGTTATTTTTTTTGTTTTCTCAGTAATGCTTAAGGCCTTATAGGAACCATCAGGTTGTTTTTCAAGAAGGAGTTGTTTAATCCCACTGCTTTCTGCGTCAGAGAGTGGTTGCAAGGTAGGGGCTGCTGGAGGTGCTTTTTCAATTGAAGTTTGTGCAATTGCATTTGTGTAGAATTCGATGAGTAAAGGTCTGAGTGGGGTGATTCCTATTTTCGTAAGCGAGAATGTGTGTGTTAGCTGATTGAGAAGACTTGTTGCTGTTTCTGGATCAGCCAGTATTCTTTGATACTCATCTACTAATCTCTTTTTAGTGAGATACTCAGGAAGCGGCAGTGCGGCTTCCACTATTCCTTTTTTCATTGCGTTGGTTTTGGGGTCTGCAAGTGGTTTTCGTAGTAAATCCGCAACGAGTGTCGCCCAGGGATGCTTGATAGCAGCTGTAATCCACTGAGCAAAGGGATCCAGGTTGTCGCCGCTGCTTGCTCTAGCGGCTGCGCGAAGGCCTTTTGTTGTATCGTCTATTATTGGAATTAGCTCTAGTAGCATGGAATTTACGAGGCATAATCGTTCATAAGGGTTAAGAGTTATCAATGTTTTTAGGCTTTCGATCGGTTCGACAATAAAGCATTCTTTGCTCTGATCAAGGAATATATCTCGGTCAAGAGGCACAATTGAATGCGTGCTTGTGTCCTTATAGGGAGATATGATGTTATTATCTCCCAGAACATACGTTGCTTGTAGATCATTGCTTCTAGCGAAGACAGCGTAAAAAAGTTTTTCTTGTGGAAGATTAATGGTATTTTTGTGTTCATTAAACCAGGAGATAAGTTTTGTTGGCAGTGTGCTGAGGCCGGTATCAATAGTATGCGTCGCTGATTGCTTGATGCTATTGATGAATGAGGCGAGAGAGATCGATTCTGCTGTTCTTTCTGCAATGGATTCAAATAATAGTGCGTTTGCGTCTATGTGTTTCTGCATTCTTTGCTTAAATCCCTGTTCAGATTCTAGGTCTCTTCTCGGCAAAGTGAGTTTTTGTGCAAGAGTGTGATTTAGGGCAGTGGATAGGAATTGAATATATGTTTTTCGTGCGGCTCCATTTGAAAAAACATCTTGGAATCTTTCTTCTCCTTCATAGAGTGGCAGGCGATAGGTAGAAAAACTAGCTTTTTTATCGTCCTCTTTTCGGAGCGCTTCTTTGCTTGCATTGAGAAGCTCATTGCGTAGGTATGTGCGCATTAAATCGTTTTGTGTCGCTATAAAAGAAGTACGTGCGGCTCCTGCTATAGTATGTGTTGCGAGCCAGTTCTCTAATTCGGCTTCGTCGTTAGGATATGTTTTGAGGAGTTGTGCTAAAGCATCATGAACACTGACCGGCTTATACGACTGATCATTGATATCGTCAGGTTTTATTTTATGTACTCGCAATACGCAGACGATTTCCTCAGGAGCATCTGGTAATACCGGCTTTGTATCATCAATACGGCAAAAGTAGGCCGCTGCCATTTTGCCATCTTTGATTAGGTAGGCCGAGCCAGAAGCATCTGCTGCTGGCGTATGAGGAATGGCTAAGTATTTTTCAGTTGCAGAGCTTGTTTCTATTTCATACCATGCTAATTCTTGTGTTGCGTGGTATTGTTCTTTGGTTTGCCCCGGCCTGATGCCTTCAATGGTTTGGATAATAGAATAAGGCTCTTTGTTCCAAAGGAAACTAGTGAATGATTTTTTTACGAATTGCTGGCTCGCGAGGAATGCGTACTTGTGGAACGGGTTGTGTATCGCAAAATAACCTGATGGTGCAATCGTATATCTTTCTTCGGGGGGTAGCTGGTTTTCTATATTTTCCATGAATGATATGAGTTCACGAGAAAGACCGGCTTTTTCGAATGCGGCGGCAAGTTTTTTTTGAATTGTTTGTGGGGCAACATTCATTCTTTGCGCATCTTTTGCTTCTGAATCGTTTATAGTTTTTATCATAGCTTCCATCATACTTGTAAATGACTTGCTATCGAGTTTGATGCCGCTTGCTTTTATTGTGCCGCTTACGATGTTTTTTCCAAAATTGAGAAATGGCTTCATGAAAGGAGCGCCTATCTTTGCCAAGTTCCATTGGGTTTTGAGCTCTGGATGGAGGGCTGATGCTTCATCAAAAAAGGTGGTAACGGTGCTTAATTGTGGTTTTTTTATGAATACAGGATCTTCAATGAAGTCAAAAGGCTTTTGCGAATCTTTCTTAATCCAGGTAGTTGGTCCTTGCTCATCTGGTTTAGCGATGATTGCCGTTGTTGGTGCTGATATGGCAGGTTCTCCTGCTGTTGGTGCCAAGGCAAAGAGTGTAAAGTCGGTGCCGGCGTTGAGCAGCTCTGTAAGTCGCCCCATGCTTAGTTTTTGTGGCGCTGTTTGGGTTGTTGTTGTATAAGAAATTTCTCCATTTTCTATGCGTTTGACAGTGGCTTGGAAGGCGTCAAAGCGGTCAAAAACTTCTTGCTCGTTTGAGCGATTGTGTGAGGTTTTATAAAAACGATCCTCTGCTTGAGCGAAATCCTTGTACTTGGCAGTGGCACTGCGTTTAGCAGTAGAGCGAGAGTCAAAGAGTTGGTGAACGGGCTCCTCAATGGCAATTGTAGGAATCATTGAAATACGCTTTGTCTCGCCGCCGGCAAGAGTGATATATGCTTCAGGGGTGATTCTTTGCTGATTGCCGGGAAGGGTGAGTTCACTTTTGCCGAAGAATACTTGGTTGAGTCCTTTACTCACGATGCGAGGCACTTGGTCTCTTTGCGAATGGGAAAGCTGTTTGGCGAGACGACTGCCTCGTTGTTTTTTTGCGAGTTCTTTGCCTCGTTCCTCTATTGCTTTCATTTTCTCTTCAGAAAGGTTAAGTCGTTTTATAGCCGCGGCAGATCTTGTTTTTGCCGCTAAGAGCATTTGAGCTTTTTGAGCGCTTTGAGGAAAGTTTTCGGGTGCGCTCATAGATACTGGGACTAGGACTTCGGTTGAAAGTATTAAGCCTGGCAAGAGAGTAAAAAAAAGGGAAAGCTTGGTGAGCACTGCGTTCTATCTCCCCTGAACGGTTTAAAGAGTTGATAAAAGGATCGTACCATGTCGCTATCTTGAGGGAGAACTATTTAGCAGAAGAAGGGTTTTTTTGTCGACGCAGAAAAAAATATTATTGACACTGCTGGAATCTTGGATAGACTTCCCCACTCTTTTTTATGCCGAGGTGGTGAAATTGGTAGACACGCTAGATTCAGGTTCTAGTCCCTTCAGTGGGATAGGGGTTCGAGTCCCCTCTTCGGCACCAGCCTTTGCCTTTGCAACTACGAAGTACGTTGCAAAGAGGATATTGCTAGCGAGCGCTACTTCTTTCCCCCGCCAGCAGAGGCCATCTTTATTTCAGAGATAATATCGCGGACGTTAACCGCATCTTCTCTTTCCTTATCTTTTTCTATTTCTTTTAAGACTGCTGTTTCCAGACGAGGATAGCTTGTGCTTTTATCGATCAAGAATTTGTGGAGAATGGAGCCCATGAGGCTGCTGTATACAAGACGGGCATCTTGATTTTTGGTGATCTTGTTGCAAATGTAAATGAGTGAGAAAGTTATGAGCATCTTAATGATGGCGTTTTTTATGCGTGCGCGGCTAATTTCCTTTACTACATGAGCAGGAAGACGCTGGAGCTTTTTAGCAAATGCGGCGTCGTTTGCTAGTAGAGCCATTACTTTTGGCATTCGGCGTAAAGCTCCCCATGCGTTGAGTGCGTGAACAGGTCGTTTGAGGTAGGAGTCAGCAAATTCTGGGTTATCAAAAAACGGTGTGCTCAGAGCGTATGCGCCGTGAGCCGTGGCGCTTATTGCCTTGCTGCCGAGTGAGAAAAGACGTAAAAACTTTCGTTGCATCGCGCTTTTGTTCGTCAGGGCAAGTGCGTCAAAAATTTGTTCTGCATAGTAGGAAATAGGCGCATAGAGACTTGCAAGGTACTTATCACGCGCCCATGGGAGGCCTTCTTGATTTTTTGTTGCTGACACCTTAATTTTGAAAGTTAGGTCTTGTGGGCTTGAAGTATTCGTTGGGCTCAGAGATGGTGTCAAGAATAAAAGAAAGAAGATGATAAAATACATGGAACCACTCCTATAAGTTGTGCGTATGACTTGTATCATATAGTTTTTAATTAGGCTACTGCTGAATTTTTTGCTCGTAAAACGAGATGGCAATTGTCATTGTATACGAAGATTCCTCGGCGCAAAACTGGAATGTTGTCGGTTGGTGTATGAAGGACGAGAAAAAGGTGCTCGGTGCCTATTATTTTATATGGCTTATCAGCAAATGAAAATGTGATCATATGTGTGTCTTTGTCCCAGATACCACAAGCAATATGGGATTGAGGGTTTGGTTTAAGGTCGCGGTATTTTTCTTGGCGATAGAGAAGTGGAATGAAAAAGAGAGGAGGTGGTGTTTGCGTTGACCCATGTGGCTTCCATTGTAAGGTAAACTGGTGCACATTGAGCGGGGCTTTGCCACGGTGCGTAAATGTTATGCTGCTGTATCCTATGATGGCGTTTTGATCTGCCGGGATATGGTTTTTAAATGGTTTCCACAATGCTTTGGTATGAATATTGGTATTGAGGGTAGTAAGTGTGGTGGCGCATAGCGCTGGCATGCTAATTAATACAAAAAATAGAAAACGCTTCAAAAAATGCATAAAGATCCCCCTCCATCAGAGTATATCAAGGAAGGGGCATTTCCGGTGAGGTATTGTGAAAATAAGCGTTAAATCAACGGTAATAGCAGCTCTTTTGAATTACTTGCTTTTGATTTGCAGGGTGTATTAAGGTTTGATGCGTTTGACTGGCATGTCAAAAAATCAGGCGATCTTTTTAGAAGGAGTTTTCTATGAACGGAGCGATACGCACACTGCTCTTTTTGGCAGCAGCATGCGCTTGTATTGTACCCGGGGCTGTGGCAACGGTAGCAAATAAAACCCATTTTTCCCCCCGTAATGAATTGCAACAAAATGGCAGATTGTGGGCCGTAAGTGCACCATATAGGCAAGCGGCACAAGGAGAGCGTGGTATTACAACGACCTCTTTAGTGTTTGGCAGCAAATCAACTGGTACTGTTGGACTAGGACGTCGTTTTGGCAGTTCTCTTAAGAGGGACTACTCTGATGCTAATGGAACTTTGGCTGTAGCGCTGAGCTCTCTTGGCCTACCAAATGGTCTTTTTGACCGCCAAATTGATCATACATACACTACAGGTGGGGGTGCGGCCTCTATGTCAGGTTCGCTAAAACTTGCGCCGGTACAAAAGCGTTTTGGAACTATTCTTGGGATGGATGTCGATTTAGGAAAGGTTCTTTCGTTTAGCGGTTGGCACTTTTCTGTGGTGCTCCCTGTAGTCAATGTTGTTAATAATCTTGGGCTGACCTATCCGACAAGTATCGCTTCTGTAGCCGGAACGAATAAGAGCGCGACATCGAGTAGCACGATTCAGCAGTTTTTTGCAGGTAACTATACTCAAGGCGGGCATAATAGTCAGCAAGCGTTGATGTTTGGTAAATTGACGACTGATGACTTATCGTCGTGTGGCATTGCCGATATGAAGGTTGCAGTTGCGTATGATATTGCGCGTGAGATTGATGGTGCTGTTCAAATCAGGGGCGGTGTAATAATACCTTTTGGTGCTCATCCAACGGCTGAATATTTATTCGAAGCAATTCATGGTAACGGGGTCCACTCAGGGATATTTGCTGGTGGCCGTGGAGACCTGTTGCTCTGGGAAAATAAAGAAAAAGGCATGGCTTTGTGGGGAATGAGTGACTCAGAATTCACCTTCTTGTTCAATAACCGCGAGAAACGTATAAACGGAATCTTTAATAAAAATACGGGACTAACGGTGCCGTGGGGTCATGCTGCATTAGGCATTCGTTCGACTGTTTCTGGTACGTTCCCACTTGCAAATGTGCTTACTCAAGATATGGATGTTATGCCTGGAGCGCATTTTGATACCACGTTTGGGTTGACTTTCATTTATAAGGATTTCTTCTTTAACGCCGGTTATAACATGTTCTTTTCTGGGGAAGAGACCTTGGATATAGCAACGCAATGGCCGGTTGATCGTTATGGGCTTGCCTGTTATAGCTATGATGCTACTCCATCTTCTGGTGCAGTTTCAGCCGATTTTACCGGTACTGCATTGAGCAGTAGTGCGTCTGCAGTAGGTCCTGTTAACCTTCCAAACAGCAGTTCTTCAGCAACGCATATTGCTGGTGCTGCCGTAGCGTATGAGGGTGATCCAAGTGTGTGTACCGGCGACGACCAAGAAACGCATCAATTGCTGCTTGGCGCTGGCTATCGCCGTGTAGTGCGTGGTATACCGTTTGATGCGGCAGTATTTGCTTCGTATGAGTTTCCTTTTGATGCCTCCAAAGCAATTCGTGGATGGGCGCTTGGTGGAAAAATTAGCATGTACTTCTAGGAGAGTGCTGATGAGACAAAAAAGGGCGGAGCAATCGGCCTTTTTTGTTTTTACCTTTACATTTTTATAATAATACCTTTTAATGCTCGACCCTCCTGCCGTGTTATATTATTTGAAATTCGGGGGATTATGTCTAAGTTAATTAAATTATTTGTATGTTTCTTTACCGTTGGCTGCTCTGCGGTTGCAGGAGATATTTTCGTTACTGCTCAGCAGTTGGTTGGTGAGTGTCAGGAAAAGTATGACGCTTTGCGTGAGAAGAGCCCATGCCTTTGGGGAAAGGCGTTAGCTGCTCAGGGAGAACGTTTGCATGAGATGAAGAGGGCTTTATCTCATGGTAAGTACCAGCTAGTTCGGGAGCATTTTGTTGATTTTTCTTTTGCGCAATTGAGAGCGGTGTGGGAATTGAGCGGCTCCGATGAAATGGCACACCGCACGATTCTAAGGACTGCTACTCACACTACAATTACTTTTTTGGAAAAGGCCCGTGAGGGAGAATCAATCATTGAGCACAATGCAAAAGTGCTTTCAGAGTTTTATACACTTTTGAATAAGGCCTTAACTATGTATTCCGGAATGGACTCTATTATCTTTAGTAGGGTAGATAATTCGCGTCGATCTGTGGAGAGTCTGTTGCGTCAGTATGCAGGGTGCGAGGATTAGTAGTAGCTCCATATTCTTGTTTCGTAAAATACGATTCTGTTAGGCTTATTATGTTTGAGTAGGGGTACTTCAACATTTTAGGAGACGGGCGATGTATGCAAATAAGAAACTAGCAACAGGAATACTTACCGCGTTTTGCATGAGTTTAGGGTCATTGGCCGGAGCAACCTGTTCTGGAGTGCTTTCTGCTGATCGGGCGGTCGTAGAGGCTATCTGTAAAAAAAAGAGCGATTTTCCTGATGATTATAGTACTGCGCGGACCCTTATTTTAATTGGGGTTAA
>JAUPVI010000036.1 GCA_030917105.1 Candidatus Babelota bacterium | reverse complement strand
TCATAGTCTCCCGCCTATCCTACACATACACACCCAGAAACCAATGTCAAGCTATAGTAAAGGTGCACGGGGTCTTTCCGTCCTATCGCGGGTACCCGGCATTTTCACCGGGACTCCAAATTCACTGAGTCTTCCGTTAAGACAGCGCCCAACTCGTTACGCCATTCATGCGCGTCGGAATTTACCCGACAAGGTACTTCGCTACCTTAGGACCGTTATAGTTACGGCCGCCGTTTACTGGGGCTTCAGTTCGAAGCTTCTCCCTTTCGGAATAACATCTCCCATTAACCTTCCAGCACTGGGCAGGCGTCAGACTGTATACTTCCTCTTACGAGTTCGCACAGCCCTGTGTTTTTGTTAAACAGTCGGTTGGGCCTCTTTGTTGCAACCAGTACAGTGCTATTCACACCGCTGGTACCCCTTCTCCCGAAGTTACGGGGCCATTTTGCCGAGTTCCTTAACGGACGTTATCTCAACGCCTGAGAATTCTCATCTCGCCTACCTGTGTCGGTTTCCGGTACGGCCACTTTTTTGCTCGCTAGAGGTTTTTCTAGTCAGCGGAGAATCAACCCAATACATCTTTTCTTTTCGAATTGATGTACCCATCATGCCTCAGTTTATAACGTCGAAACGGATTTTCCTATCTCAACTACCTCGGACACTTAGACTGGCAATCCATTTTCCAGTTGCGCCTATCTTTCTGCGTCACCCCATCACTCAAACGCTAAAAGCGGTGCAGGAATATTTAACCTGCTTTCCATCGTCTATTCCAATTGGCCTCGACTTAGGTGCCGACTAACCCTGAGTGGATGAACCTTTCTCACGGAATCCTTAGGCTTTCGGCGAACAGGAATCTCACCTGTTTTTTCGTTACTTATGCCAACATACTCACTTCTGTAGGCCACATTTGTCCTCACGGTCAAACTTGTATCTCCTACAGAACGCTCTCCTACCACTGTAGCTAACGCTACAATCCAAAGCTTCGGTGCTTCGCTTAAGCCCCGTTCATTTTTCAGCGCAAAAACACTTGACCAGTGAGCTATTACGCTTTCTTTAAAGGATGGCTGCTTCTAAGCCAACCTCCTGGCTGTCTGTGTATTTTCACTTCTTTTCCCACTTAGCGAAGACTTGGGGACCTTAGCTGTTGATCCGGGCTCTTTCCCTCTCGACCACGGAGCTTATCCCCCGCAGTCTGACTCCCACGCTTTACATGTACGACATTCAGAGTTAGTAAGGGTTTGGTAAGTAAAAACCCCCTAGCCCAAACTGTGCTTTACCGCCATACACTACACGTGAGGCTATACCTAAATATATTTCGGAGAGAACCAGCTATCTCCCAGTTTGATTAGCCTTTCACTCCTACCCACAAATCATCCGAGCAGTTTTCAACCTACACCGGTTCAGACCTCCATCTTATTTTACTAAGACTTCATCTTGTTCATGGGTAGCTCACTAGGTTTCGGGTCTACCCCCTGCTACTAAACGCCCTATTCAGACTCGCTTTCGCTACGGCTCCATTCTTTCAAAACTTAACCTTGCAACAGAGGAGTAACTCGTTGGCTCATTATGCAAAAGGCACGTGGTCACACGTACGTATACTGTGCTTCCACCGGTTATAAGTATCTGGTTTCAGTGTCTATTTCACTCCCCTCCCGGGGTTCTTTTCACCTTTCCCTCACGGTACTTGTTCACTATCGGTCATCAGGTAGTATTTAGCCTTATCCCATGGTCGGGACAGATTCCCGCGGAATTTCACGTGCTCCGCAGTACTTGGGAG
Organism: Candidatus Babelota bacterium; assembly: GCA_030917105.1. Taxonomy (GTDB): domain Bacteria; phylum Babelota; class Babeliae; order Babelales; family JAUPTZ01; genus JAUPTZ01. The sequence goes on along the minus strand of JAUPVI010000036.1, from coordinate 6,642 downwards.
AGTATCAACTATTACCTCTAAAGTTTCGCCTACAAGACTCTCACTTTCTATGGTTGTCCGTTCCAGAACAATTCAACTACCATAGAGGCAACTAGCTGTGCATTGACACCTGCACACTCACACTTCCCACAACCCTCATACAACAACGCGTATCAGCTTACATTGCATGAGTTTTTGGCTCCTCCCTTTTCGCTCACCACTACTAAGGGAATCACATTCGTTTTATTTTCCTCGCACTACTTAGATGTTTCAGTTCATGCGGTTAACTTCTTTACACTATATATTCATATAAAGATACTAGGTCAACAACCTAGTGGGTTCCCCCATTCAGAAATCCTTGGATCAAAGCTCAGTTGGCAGCTCCCCAAGGCTTTTGGCAGCCTTTCACCTCTTTCATCGTCTCCTGATACCAAGGCATCCTCCAGATGCTCTTTGCAATTATATGCAATCTTTTTATAATTCTCAGTCGTCTACGACTCAGACCTATACTCTAACTTTCGTTAGATGGTATTTTCATCATTACAGTAAATTTCAATGAACTTTTTAGATTTCGCCGCCCCGCCGCCGCTTTCGCTTGCTGCGTTGCGTTGAACATGTGGAGTAGAATAAACCATCCGTGAGAAAATGCAAGAGAAATCTAGCAACTTTTTTTAATATTTTCGCAAAAACACCCAAAAAGCGTACTAAATCAGCATGTTAAATTCGCAAAAACGCGCATTTTTACTGCATTTTTTGCATTAGGAACGGCCAACTTAAAAAGCGTATTTTTTTTAAAAAAAATCTCTCATTTTATGCAAAAAATTGACCAAATCGAGGTAACTGTCCCACAGAAACGAAAAAGAAGGCAATATTTTCTAAAGAAAAGAACTCAAAACAAGAACCCAACTCTCCCACAACAAAGTAAATCCATCAGAAAACATACTAAAACAAGATAGCAGCCTCAAAAGCCTCGCGCACACGCGCGTACTATATATAGGGAAGGCAATGATCCCGATACAGGCAAAGGCAGAAAGTGGCAACCTACCCGTAAAAACACCGATTTTGCGGGCTTTATCTACTATTCCCAAGTTTTCCGCTCAAGGACGAAGTTCATCTAACAAACCTGCTCGCAGAACTTGAACATTGCGGTTATCATGGCGTAAGACATTCTCCTATCCAAAATCACTTTTCCTATGCCAACACCCCTCGCCAGCGTACTCAAAGCCTCGTCCACGGCATTGAGGATGATGATATGCAAGTCATCTAGGCTTTTGCTGGCGACGCTGGCTGCATACAAACAATCTTTCAGCCCGACAGTTTTGGCCATGAAACACACAATGATCTGTTCCCACTTGAGCAAAAAACAGTAATTAATGTTCACGGGGCACAGGCAATTTAATAGACGCAAAAGCAAATGATTCGGTAGCTAAGGATTGAAAATCAACACTTTCGACTATAATCTACCCGGCGACCAAGAAAATTCTTAAAGAGGCAAACGTATGGCCTGGGACGCAAAAATGCTGTTATTTAGCACTCTGACAACCGCCACGAACACTTGCAACGCGAACTCCACCAACACACAAACACCAGAAATATTCGAGACCTCCCGTTTACGTGCTGAGAGAACCACCTCCATTCATGAAGAATACTTAAGAGTCACGCTCAACGATCCCAAGGTCCAGGAAACCTACAACACCACGGATGTAGCAATATTTACTAATCTCCCAGCACAAATAAAAATTATTACTGACGAATTGGCAGAGCATGGCTATGGGCTCTACACATTGGTCGGCAAAGAAACTGGCAATTGCATCGGCTTTGCCGGCTATCACACCGTGAGCATAGAAAACGGCATTATCAATTGGAAGGTTGCAGGAGAAGACAAAAACATTGATCTGCATATTTTTCTGCTACCAAAATATTGGCATCAGGGATACGGGGGCGAAGCAATCATCACACTAATTGAACCTGCATGCGTGCATTTACCAACCATGAGTATTGCCATCTACATTGTATCAGCCGACAAGAAGTAACTCACGCCATGAGAAATGGCGCACCTCGTGAAATTTCATGGCCTTGATCCCCATTTTTCTACGCACCCAGCAACCAGTAGCTATGGTACAACATAAAAGTATCAAAGTAATAACAAGCAACGGTAAAAGTTTACCAGAACGGGTTGAACCAAAAAAAAGCCCACGAAAAAACGAAAGGCAATAGCCATTAGGCTTGCCCCAATGGCGCCCCAAAGGCCGCCAGTCTAGGACAATGAAACTAGCCCCCGTCCAGAGAATACTAGCAGGCAAAACTCAGCAGTAAAAGCCAAGAAAAGAGTCAAATACGTGTCAGAACTTTCGGCACTACAACTGCCATTGTAGCATTAAAACAACAATAGAAAACGACCATTTTAAAAATCTGTGCGGCAAACGAAATCCCCACGCCCGCAAGCTTTCTTACCAGTTTTGCAGCGGCTTTTACACCCTGCCAACTCAGGCGTCCTGTTTTATAAGCCAGCGCTTTTATTTTGCCACCATCACGCTTAAAAACAGCGTCCACTTTCTGGGCATCAGTTTCGGCCAACTGTTTTTGGTGTGACGCACCTTCATAAGGATTTGCTGCCAAAAGAGCAGCTGCTTGGTCAGACGCTTGCGTATTTGTTACTGGCAATGTAGCTCCCGCGCCACTAACACCTGGCGCTGTTACCGCTGCGTTTGCCTTCACTTCACCAACCGAAGCACCTACAAGAATAACACCTACTATCAAGAAGCCCCATTTTTTATACATATTTCCCCCGCCATGAAAATTCTCTATTTATAAAGACTAGCCTGGTGAATTGCCACAAAGCAACAGAGACGGAGAATCGACAGCAAAATGTATGCCACAGCAAAAACGCCCTCGGCGATGAGTTGCAATTTACCCACAGAGTGGTAGAGTTACCAACGGTTGCTTGAGTTTTAAGGCAGTAAGAGTGCACTCTGAACACTAACCGCACTCTTACTGGGCGGCCTGTAGTTTAACGCGCGTCAAGGTAAATAAGAAAAATTCTTTAAGCGTAAATCGCGCCGCGGAAACTCGCGTTTACAAACTGATTCCATGGGCCAGCTTGGTTGACCATAAAAATCCCAGGATTCGATTGCGGATAGCTCAGCATCATACCGTTCATAACGCCAGCACCTGCACCAACGGCTAAAGACAGGCACGCATTTTTGAATTGTGCCGTTAGTGGGGAAATTTCAGCAGATAAGGCTAGCACATCAGCATCATCTGACTGCGCAGCTAACAATACCTGGGCAGCTTCAAACCACTGTATGCAGTCAACATAACAACATTTGAGACCGATCAGCCCAAGATCATTACGAAGCTGATATACATTCATTGCAAGCGCAGGTCGGTAAGCAAGAAGAGCATTCAATTGCGTCATAAAATCACCAAAAGCACGCCAGACATTGCTTACTTTGCCACAATCAATAGCTGCGTAACACTGCGTTGCTGGAATCGCCATCTCAGCACTACGGCCGTTATAATAGTCGCTTGAACTTTGCACAATAGCAGCACCAACATGAGTAGCCGTCGCTCCTGGAATCGCAAGCGCCTCAAATAATGGCTTATATTTGAATCCCGCAAGAAATTGTTTGCTTTCTGGCGCTACATACACCTGTACTGAATCGCTTAATGCTATTACCAATTCAAGACCAGTCATATACCCCGCATCAGCCACAAACAAATCTAATTTTCTGCCAAGCCGATTGCTGACTGTTGTCAATGTTGAAACAAGATCAGAAAGAGACAAGTACGTGCCATCCATATCGTTGTACAAAATACCACGACGCATTCCTGAATGTCCGCTCCATGAATTGCTATGAGCATCCCATATGTGATCAACAAATGCCGCACCACCACCTTGTAAAATTAATGCATATTTTTGCGCTGGGTACTGCGTCATCAAGAAATTCATCAACCGCGTAATCCGAGCAGAATGTGTTTCTGGCTCCGAAATCGGCGTTAGTTGCGTAATAGTTTGCGACGAAATTTGCCATAATGCTGCATACTTCGTCCACAAATCGCAGCACAGTACTGCATTAGTTGCCGTATCTGAAATACCAGACATTGCATCATCAATATTTTTAATGGCAAAACGGGCAGCATCAACCGGCACACCGTACAGGAGCACCGACCACTCTTTAAGCGTCGGCGTTGTTGTTAAATTATTACCTTGTGCGATGATTACTGAAGAGAAACCAACGAGTGTCAAAAGAAAAATACAAACTTTGTTGAACATGGTATTCCTATTCTTGTACGATGAATAACGAAAGCACCCGGGGGGAACTAGCTTATTTCATACACAAAAAGGAATATGCGACACAAGAGAGGGCAATAAAAACAAACGTGCATCTTCGCGAATAGATCTAAAGAAGTGTTCTTTCATTGCTATAATTTCAAAGTGCTTCGCAAGCATTCTGCGACACATCGCTTCAGTATAATGGACAAAGTACCGTTTATGCCCCACATTCATTGGATCTTCATACGTAGCGCCACAACCCATGAAAAAAGTAACTATTAAAATGCCGTCCGGCTTAAGAAGTGCGCTCGCTATGTGCTCAAGCGCGGCCGACGCTTCATCGGGCCTAATAATGCTGTTCCATATACAACCTCTGCTCATCAATAATACAAGCTACCAACGACACAAGCGACTACCGCTTCGCACGCCCCTCCATCTTACTACCGGCCACGTAACACAGAAGAGATGCTTCTACTCACCCTCTTCATACGATAATACTCAACACTCTGGTAGCAAGAATTTTTCAACGCGCACAACTGTTTCTATACTAGAAGCGCTCTACTAATACTTGTTCGCACGTTTAACCACTGGAAATCCTGCTTGCTGCCATGCAATAATCCCGCCTGAAAGCGAGTAACAAGGTCGACTGCCAACATATCGTCGCACAAGCTCCAAAGCACGCATGCTCCGATAACCAGAACGACAATAGAGAACAATTGGCTCATCCCCCGTGGGAATCATTTCACCTTTTATTTGCCCTGAAGGAAGCAGTATCGAACCGTCAATAAAGCCCTCTTCATGTTCATATGACTCACGCACATCTATAAGCAGAACTGGGCCGCTCTGTATTAAATGTCTAAGTCTCTGATTGCTAATTTCGGTGTCGCGATCACGCATACTGCCAACAAATAGATACAAAATAAACGCTCCGATAACAATAAAAACGCCAACCAACTGCCCCATGCATCTCTCTCTTTTTTTATAAAATTAACTACTCATTCAGAATCGCTTATGGCGATAACTCCCACGTCTGCGAGTCGACAGCCGGAGCCGCTTTCAAAACCAAAACACCTACCCCCTACATCCTTGTCCTATAGAATTGCACATGATAAGATCGCCAATATTATATCCACAGAAAGTTAAAAAATATGCCACGCAAAAAAAATAGCATCCTCACTTTCATACTGAGCGCGCTCCAAAGCCGCTATCCACTTAAGTCACGTGCCATGTTTGGAGGCTATGGTCTCTATTACAAAAACGTTATTATGGGCATCGTAATTGAGGATACGCTCTACTTGAAAGCCCACGACACCACAGCAGAATTTTTTATGGAACACGGGGCTACTCCATTTTCATACGAACGCAATGGAAAGACCGTGACCATGTGCTACTGGAAAGTCCCCGAAGATATTCTCGAGGACCAGGGGCAGCTTGAAAATTGGGCATACCGAAGCATATCTGCTCTCTAGTTGGCTACCACTCCCTCTCTTAGCTGGAAAAACAAGGGGATGAGACAAAACAAGTAACCTCAATAAATTTCGATGCCGCAAACAACAAAAACAGCTACTGCCGTACACCCCACCGAACATATATAACAATGGTTTTTAACAATTTCACCAGTACAATGATAGTCGTAAGGATTCCCACAACTCCTGTATGTGCAAAACGACCCTTGAGGCGGGCCATCCCCAATTCCTACCCACATCTCTTGCACAGGCATGTGACGAACTAATTCTTCAAGTTCTCTCTCTTGATCAGGGGCAGCATTACAACAACCTGATGCCGACAAACGCCCATACGCAGTACACACGCATAGGGGAAAACAATCACGATTGCGCTCTAGGCACTCGCTACATATATAACAAACTTTATACAACCCCCTATTATCCTCCGCCCCGGAGGGAAAAAGAGGTGCTCCTGCATCAGCATGTATCATCTCTTGCTGACGAGGTGTAGCGTCATAGATCATCGACACGCTTGACTGTGATCTAAAACTAGAAACGCCTCCATCAATGACATCAGCAGAGAACAACGAAAGAATAGACACTAAAAAACTAGAAAGGAATTAAATAGAAGGTAGAAAACAAAAAAGGCCACGATTTAACGTGGCTTTTTTGAACGAGGTATTTGAGAATTTACTGGTGGAGGCAAGCGGATTCGAACCGCTGGCCTTCCGCGTGCAAAACGGACGCTCTACCAACTGAGCTATGCCCCCATGAAAAACACTGCTAATAAAACGCAGCCTTTAAAACTTTTAAAAAGAACATGCGCCCCAAAAGAAGCGCTTAATTTTTTGGTGGGCCTAAGTCGACTCGAACGACTGACCTCTCCGTTATCAGCGGAGTGCTCTAACCAACTGAGCTATAGGCCCGCCTATTCTTTCGTAT
>JAUPVI010000035.1 GCA_030917105.1 Candidatus Babelota bacterium | reverse complement strand
ATACGTATACACCAGATTCAGTGGTGAAGGCGGTTGCAAATGAGATTGAATACGGTAGGTCACTTGATTATGCTCGCCAGCTTGATCAGCGTATTGCGCAGGTAACGACCGAGCAAGTTAATACGGTTATTAAGAAGTATTTTGACCCATTAACCTGGTCTTTCATTACGGTTGGCCAGTTGCCGGCCGGTGCGTAAGGTTGCAATGATAAAGATAGTCTTGTGCAGCAAAGTTTTACGGAATTAAAGCTATAGTCTACACAATTCAAAATGTTGATTTTAGAGAGGTGCTGTTGGCACGTCATTGCGTTTCTCGCAATGACGACTACGTCGTCCATTAAATTGAATTGCGTTGACTATAAATATGTGTCTTTACCGAGAAAAGCTGAAAATTTGTTTAGTGGACCGCTCAATTGGTTGCGCTAACAGGTATTATGCCTGTACCGTTGCGCCAACTCCAACGCTCCAGGCGCCTTTTTGAGTGCCGAGAGCTGTGTAGCTGCCAGTGAGGTACGAGGAAGCCTCGCCCCAATTTTGGCGGCGCCTCCAACCGGCGGTAGCGTGAATCTGATGATTGTTAATTGTTGATTGTGTGAGTGTTGCGAGTGGTGCTGTCTCGCTATACTCACTGCCGCTCATAATGTGCCAATAACCGAGTGACCAATGGAATGGAATGGCGGCGTAATTAAGAGAAATACCCTTGCATTGCGTATTTCCAGGGCTAATTTCTGTTTTTATTTCGGTTGGGTATAGCTTTTGTTTTAGGTGTTGCACAATCAATTCATTGCTACTGATGCCATCTAAACTGCCAGGAACCCCTTCTTCGATAGTCTCCAGTGATGTTGCAGGACTCAGCGCAAAACGATTTTCTAAGCTGTTTTTATAATAAACCTGAGTAAACTGACCGCGAATAGAAAACTTCTGAGTTAGGTAGAGTTGTGCTTGAAAGTGTCCTCCCAGGCCGAGATGCCCGTTAGTGCCAAGCGGGGTACAGAGCATAATATCTCGAGCTCGATTGATGAGGCGAATGGCTAATTCATGGCTGCCGTCGAGTGGTGGAGTATCTTCATTTAACTGCACTGTCTTGCGGTTAGCAAGGCTCCCAACAGGGATGGTGGTATACAGTCCAACTGCAAAAGAAAATCGGTTGTGAAGGGGAATGCGATAACGCATCTGTAAGTGAATGTCCCCAAGCCCAACATTGGTACTTGTTGCGTGCCATAGCGTTAAACGGTGCTGTGGCTCTTGTGGCGCGTGAATGTCTTGTCTAGTACTTCTGGTTGGTGATGAGCTGTAATCATGCAATGTTTTGAAGTATTCATTACGGTCGTCACTTTTTAGCCAAAAATTACGTTCGCGGGCACCGATCCATAATTGCCATCCAATTTCCAAGCTATCTTGGCTCCATAGCTGACCAAAGTATAAACCGCTTACGTGTTCTTGGATTTCTATTTTTTGTCCTGATTCAATAAATGGCTGCAAAGTAGTTTCTTCGAATGCTGTCGGATCCACAAACTCCTGAAGGCTTGTTGCGCGTGGCGTGCGGGAGAAGAAGAAAGTTGCTGTTGCCGGAAAGCCAGGTAGAGCTTCAAGTGTTGGTTGCAGCGCGAATAAAGGATCTGTTTGATGATGAGGTGCGGTGCTATGCCAAACAGGAGCAGAAAGGCTATTAAGTAACAATATGGTTTTTTGTTTTGCTGTGTATTCAAGAGGATATTGGGCGTTCAGAGCAGGAAGAAATAATTGAAGTAAGAGAGCAAGACTACTAAATCGTATGTTCATAAAAATTCCTATGGTATGCTGCCCGTCATTAAGAAACAAAAGGTACTAGAATGCAGGCTATTATTCAAGCAGTTATATTACGGAACGTACAGTCAGAGCCGATGGCTTTGTCGCTGTATACTCCTTTGTACGGGCGTTTGATTGTTCAGGATATGCGACGGAAAAGGCAATGGCAAGAGGTAGTAGTAGGGGATATCTGTTATGCATCGTTGAGCGTGCAAGGGACTCGTTGGTTTTTACACGACCTCGAGTCTGTCGTTACGTATCAGGAGTCAGCTGGCATGAATGCTTTTTACTGGCGTTCACATGTACTTGATTTATTTTTTCATTATGTACCGTTGCAGCAACCAAGTAGTGAACTTTTTTCTTTACTTGTTCATATCTTACGCATTTCTTCAGCACCAGACATAGTTTTTAAGCTCTTTGGGCTGCATTTTTTCTCTCTTCTTGGGTATCATGTGCCGGAAGATTTGCGGTGGTATCGGCAAGTACTTGCAGGTATTGAGCAACACCATGCTGAAAACAGCCAAGATCAAAATGTGGCCTTTGATTTTGGCGCAACCCCTCTTCATGTCGCGGATGGTGTTGATCGCTGGTTGATGTCAATGGTTGTGCAACACGATCATTTCCGCTACCTTAAAACACAGATTTTTTTAAACCAGCTTTATAGTACGGCAGGATAATTATGATGATTAAGAAATTTCTTCTTCTGGGCGCGTTTTGTGGCTTTTCTGCTTTGTATCCAATGAGTGATACCTTCCCGTTTAATTTGATAAATTCCAGTAGCAAGGACATTAGTTTTGCCTTTCTTAAAAGTACTGAGCTTGTGCGGCAAAAAGAGTATGCCAATCGACAGGATCAGCTAAGCAAGCTTCAGATTTACAAGGAAGAGTTCCGTATACGAGCAGCTAACTTACAATCGCAAGCAATAGAGCGCGTGGAGGCTCTCAAGAAGAAAATGCTGCTTATGGGTGAGCACGCCACTGTTGATGATGATGTACGTATTTTGTTCATGGAGCGTGAAAAAACTGCAGTTATGCTTATTGAGAGTGCGGACCTTGTGCGCAAAGCTATTGATGAGTATGAGCAGTTGCTCAAGAAGTTTGTGGCCGTATTGAGTAATGATACGCAGGGACCTGGCGATGGTCTGCGTCAGGCTACCTGCTCTTGGTTGCAATTTAAAGAAGCAAAGAAGAAATTGAGTGAGGAAGCGGAAAAGCTCGCTAATCTTAAAGAAAAGCGTGGATTGGTCGTTCGTGAAGGGGTGCGTGCTAGAGATCAAGCTTCTCTGACTAGCAAGCAACTTGAGCAAGATTTGGTTGAACTCGAGGCACGGCGGGATGCGGCTGCTGACGCCGATCAGCGTGAGTATTTTACCACTTTGATTGGTTTGCAAAAGGCTTGGATTGAAGAATTGGGGCAGGTGCAAAAACTTGAGCAAGACTACCATGCGCAGCGTGAAGCGCTCCATACGACTGAGTGTGCACTTCAGAAGTATCTTGTTTCTCAGCTTGAGCAGCGCTTGCCAGAACTTCAAGAACGCATGATTTTTGAGCAAACTGATGTAACTTTTGCAGAGCAGGAATTGAAAAGTCAAAGAGCTGAAACAGCAGAACAAAACGCACTTCTTGCGCGAGACTTTCGACGGCTCCGCCGAGAGAAAGAGTCTGTTTTGAGTCACAAACAGTCACTGGAAGTTTTGAAGCTGAAAAATGATGCGTATGAAGTGGAGATGGAAAAAGTAGAGCAGGAATTGAAGTTGCTCTATGAACAAGAGCTTTTCCTCGGTCACAGCAAGCACTTTATTGAGGAAAAGGTAGAGCAGAAAAAGCTCCAGCTCTTTATTGTGATGATGATGTATGATCGTGGCAATGATTTTTCTGGCGACGTAGTCCCGCAAAAAATTAATAATTGGTTCGCAGAAATTACTCAAACAAGCAAGCAAATAGATACCCACTTGGAGCAATTGAATGACTATATTCAAGAAGGTATGTTGCGTAGTGAAGATCACCGCAAATATAGTGAACAAATAGGTACGCGTCTTCAGGGGAAGTTGAGCCAGCAAGTTGGCTATGCGTATGAAGCCCTGCATGACGTTGTTATGCGGTTGCGTGCAATAGATCAAGAGATTTTGGCGGTTAATAATCAGCATGTTGAGTTATGCCGGTCTATGAGAGGTGATGCTTTATTTGCGCTTGATGAACTGGTGCGCGAGCAACGTGCAATCAATATTTGGCAGCGGTCTCGCCGTGCCGTTTCTTATATACAGTTGAAACAAGCTTGGACTGATATCCGCAATTTCACTCATGTTATGTATGATAAGACAGCGTCTATATTCTCTCCTTTTGCGCTTCTGTACGCAGTATTTACACAGCCATTAAGTACGTATTTTTTGCTCTTTTATTTCATAATTTTTCTACTTCTTTTTGTAGCGGGGGCACAGTTTTCAGTTAATTATTTGGGGCGTTATATTGACCGGCTTCTCTATATTTACCAAGGCAAAATTTGGGCGATTTATTTTACCGTAGTCCGCTCCTTTGTGCGATTTATAGAGCAATACAGTCGTGCTATTGCGGTGTGGATGTGGATTCGATTGCACATGGCATTTCACTGTGGATATTACATCTTTGCAGGGCTCACGCCGCTCTATGGACCGTATTTTGTTTCATTATTTTATTTATGCTCGATACCCTTCTTCCTCTATCTGGCTCGTCATTTGATGCGGGAAGTTAAGACGATTAACCAGCGAATGAGCTTTTTATTCTTTACCGAGACATTGCAAGAGAAGTTTCTTTTGTTGCTTTCTTCAGTTTTATACATCAGCGCAGTGTTACTGCCGTTACGCCAGGTCTTTTTATGTAGTGTGGTGGTAGATATTTTTGAGCGCAGTTCTTCTTCGGTGCCAAACGTTATCTATGGCGCTTGGACACTGGCCATTTCTATTGTGTTCTTGCTGTTCTTCAATAAGCAAGACGTACTAAGGCTTATTCCATTGCATGGGCGGCTGGGAAGCTTTATTAGTAGCGTTATCGATAAATACTATTACCCGGTATTTATCTTTATTATGGGTTTTTTGATTCTTATTAATCCGTACGTTGGCTACTCAAATTTAGCGTTTTATCTGGCCGCTTGTGTGCCGTTGACGGTAGTAGTTGTATATGGCTTGCTTACGCTCCACGCCTCTATTCGTCACTATTCTATGGCTCTCTTTATTAAGGAAGAAGAAGGGTCGGACGAGGAAGGTACTGACCGATTTGAGCACGCCAAAATGTACTATGGTGTTTTTATTCTGCTGACCTTCTTGGTTATGTGTACTCTTGGTTTTGTTGCCATTACTCATACCTGGGGATTTGATTATTCACTTGGGCAGTTGTGGCAAGGGTTGAGTCATGACTGGGTTTTAACGATTGAAGGTACCGGTGTCCACATTGGCTTTGCAGGTCTCTTAACTCTATCTTTATTTGTTGTGTCTGGTTTTGTAATATCATCACTTTTCAACCGTTTTGTGCTGTCGCGGTTATTTGATATTTTCCGCGTTGAGGCTGGTGCCCAGAATACAGCAACACGTATGATGCATTATACAATTATCTTTTTGGCCATTGTGCTTGGGCTTTATGCTGTCAAGCTTGGGCAATTGGGTAGTTGGGTGCTCTTTGGTTTGGCATTGGGTATTTCATTTGGTGCAAAAAACCTTGTAGCTGACTTTTTTTCTGGTTTGTGGATTTTGATCGAACGGCCAATGGAACCGGGTAACTATATTGAAACGGGCTCATTGCGTGGGGTGGTGAAGAAGATTGCATTGCGTGCAACAACTATCCGTACTGCGCAAAATTATTCGGTAATTGTTCCCAATAGTGAGCTTGTCTCTAAGCCAATTATTAATTGGGGTGGTGGTTACTATGCAGTTGGGTTTGAATTTGACGTCACAGTTTCGTATCATGCAGATGCGCAAGTAGCGCGCGATTTAATCGCACAGGTAGTGGCTAACAACCAACAAGTTCTGCGTATTCCGGCGGTTATGGTGCGGCTGGAAGATTTTGGTGAAAATGGCCTACTGTATAAAGTTCGTGCCTTTATTAGCTCTCGTCGTGTGAGAGAGCAGTGGGATATTGCGGGTGCTATTCGGATTGAGCTTTTGAAGGTATTGCAGGAAAATAACATTGGTATCCCATATCCACACTTGGTTATTCAACGCGAGAATGCTTTTGGTATTAGCAAACGTATGTATGATGACTTGATTTCTGAAGAGGAACAACTCAATAAGGAGAAGGAGTAGTATGAGTACGCAAACTCGGCCCATAGTACAGCAAGAGCCGATTGGTTTAGAGAGCAATCCTCAGTTTAGCGCTGTGTCGGTAGCGTTGATTGACCATATGGGATCTGACCTTTCGGTGGTGAATGCTGCGCGAGTGAGCTTTGCTAAAGAGAGTCAGTGGTTGAATGGCCAAGTAAATCAGCTTTCAATGCGTGATCAAAAATTAATTGAATACCTTGCAGAGCACAATCATTGGAGTCCGTTTGGTCATGCATTTGCTTCTTTTCGAATAAAAGCTCCAGTAATTAGTGCCCGCCAACTTGTGAAAAGCAGCGTTGGCCTCTGTTGGAATGAAATATCGCGCCGTTATGTTTCATATGAACCAGAAGTATTTAGCGTGCCAGTATGGCGTGGAGCGCCGGTTAATGCGAAGCAAGGTAGTACCGGGGAGCCGCACATTTCCCAAGCAGCGGCTTGCGAGGTTTATGAGAAGGTAAGTATGCACGCTATTGCTGGGTACAACGAGTTGGTAGCCGGGGGTGTTGCTCCAGAGCAGGCACGTCTTGTATTGCCGCAATCGATGATGACAGAATGGATATGGTCCGGTACGCTTGCAGCCTTTGCTCGAGTGTGTAAACTGCGAATGGCGCAGGACACGCAAGCTGAAACGCGTGCTGTAGCAAATGGCATAGGGGCTGAAATGGAGCGGCTATTCCCGTTCTCCTTTAAAGCATTATTGAACCTTTGGAAGGTCTAGTATAGATGACAACTACCGCTGAACTTGTAGGGACTGTGCAGCGATGCTTGTTCAAAAATAATGAAAATGGCTACATGGTATTTCTTTTGGCGGTTAACGCAAAAGAAACAGTTACGGTAACCGGATGCTTTCCTGACGTGCATGAGGGAATGCTCGTATCACTGGAAGGTTCTTGGCAATTTAACCCGAAATTTGGACGTCAGTTTGCAGCGACAAAATGCAGTGTGCAGTTGCCGCAAACTGCGGTTGGTATCGAGAAATACCTTGCATCTGGCCTTATTAAAGGCATAGGTCCGGTTTTTGCACGTAAACTTGTTACACATTTTAAAGATCGCACGCTTGAAGTTATTGATACTGCGCCATACCGACTCTCTGAAGTCCCTGGGGTTGGCCCCAAGCGAATTGAGCAAATTACTGTTGCGTGGAAAGAGCAACGTGAGATTTCTCGTGTGATGGTTTTTTTGCAGGAAAAGGGTGTGGGAACTGGGCTTGCAGGCAAAATTTATAAAGCGTACGGAGCCTCTTCAATTGAAGCTATTTCTGCAAACCCGTACCGCTTGATTGAAGATGTCTGGGGCGTCGGTTTCAAGTCGGCTGACGGACTTGCATTGAAGCTTGGGTTTGCCACGAACTCAATCCTACGGGTGCAGGCCGGTATTATTTACTCTATTACTACGGCGGTTGATGAAGGACATTTGTATAAGATTGTTACTGATGTTTTCGCTCAAGCACTGGAGCTTTTGGAGTTGCAGTCAGAGCGAGATGATTTACTCGTAAAACAAGCAATGCGTTCCTTGTATGAAGCGAATAAAATAAAAGTTATTACCTTTGAATTACAGCACTATGTGACCTTGCCACAGTATTATTATTCCGAGGTAAGTATTGCAAAAAGACTGAAGGCCTTTGCAGCACCGACCGCGGTAAAGATAGCGCTTGACCTTGATGTTGCTTATAAAACACTCTGCAAAGTTCCTGAAAATGGTGTCCATCTGAATGAGGAACAGCAGATGGGGGTTATGGGTTGTTTGCAGCATAAAGTCTCTATCGTTACTGGGGGGCCTGGTACTGGTAAAACAACGTTGCTTAAATCATTACTCAATGTTCTTGATGAGCAACGGGTCAAAGTGCGACTGGCTGCACCAACTGGTCGGGCAGCAAAGCGAATGTTTGAAGGAACGGGTCGTTCGACTGAAACACTCCACCGGATGCTTGAATTTTCTCCGATGAGTATGGGGTTTACGCGCAATGAGCAAAATGCGTTGCAGGCCGATTTTGTGGTTGTTGATGAAGCGTCGATGATTGATGTTTTCCTTATGAATTCTCTACTGAAGGCATTACCCGATCGGGCACACTTAGTGCTTCTGGGAGACGTTGATCAGTTACCATCAGTAGGCGCGGGCAATGTGCTGCACGATCTTATTAATTCGGGTGTTGTGAATGTGACGCGCTTAAAGCATATCTTTCGACAGGCTCAGGATAGTTTGATCATTGTGAATGCACACCGGGTAAATAGCGGTGAGTTTCCCTCTAGCAAGGGAGTATGGGAGACAAGTAAGCGTGACTTTGTGTATGTAAAGCATGAGACTCCTGAAGAGTTATTTGAGTTTTTACGAACCTTTTTCACTAAGACTATTAAACAGCACCATTTTGTATGGCAACAAGCAGTAGTTTTGACTCCTATGAACCGTGGGACTGCCGGAACGCAACGTATTAACCAGGAATTGCAGATGATTCTGAATGCCGAGGGGGCGCGGGGTCCG
>JAUPVI010000034.1 GCA_030917105.1 Candidatus Babelota bacterium | reverse complement strand
GCTCTTCCGATCTGCAAAGAAGTACAACGGCATAACCAAGACGGAGCCATTGTGCAGAAGGCCAATAATAAAGGTAAAAATCGAGGCAAGCATGTAGTACATAAACCCAAAAACACTCGATGCCGTGCCGCTGCACCAGCGATAATCAGCCAGTCCCACAGAAAGCGAAGTACTCGTAACAAGACAACGGCCGGCCATTGTAGTCATCTGCGACCCAATAGTAATAGCAAGCATCACCCCCGCCGGCACTAGACCAATATAGTTGCCCAAGGCTGCCAAAGAGAATAAACCGGTAGAACATACCATTATCACCACCCCGCTCCAAAGCACTTGCCCTGATTCATAACGGTGGTGCAACCAGTTCGCCAGACGACCTCCGGCAATCATTGCTACGGCAATGAAGACAAAGCTCATGCCATACCAGAGCGGCGACAAGCCAAAAAGCTCGATAAGAAAGAAGGATCCTTCAGAAAAATAACTGAACATAAGGCCGCTTGCACAACCAACCAACCAGGTATATGCCAATACCCGTCCATCGCCAATAAGCCGCTTAAAAATATCCCAAAGACTAAAATGACGCCGCTCTTCATGAGAAAGCGTTTCAGGGAGCAGTCCGGCTGTTAAACCCATTACCACCATTGCAACAAGTACGAGCAATAAAAAAACTGCCGACCAACCAAATGTCTCCGCAACAAACCCACCGACAACAGGTCCGATTGCAGGAGGCACTCCCAGTGCACTCGACATGGCAGCATACGCACGACTTAAAGATTTACCGTGAAATACATCTCGTAACATTGCCTGGCCGACAACGCTCCCGGCACTTCCGCCAAAAGCTTGCACAAAGCGACCAACCAAGAGCATATTTATAGAGGTTGAGTAATAGCAGGCAATGCACCCGATTAAATACGTCACAATTCCCATCAACATGCTTGGTTTTCTTCCGTAAAAATCAGAAGCTTTTCCCCAAAATAACATACCTAACGAAAAGGCGAATAGATAGATCGTCAGCGTGTATTCAACCATTGAAACCGAGGTTGTAAGCGCATGTGCAATATCGGGCAAGGAAGGAGAATAGACTGTTTCAGAAAACTGTGGCAACCCGACCAACGTAAATACAAGCCATAACGGCAACGAAACTAAAACAGACATATCCATATTGTATACTTTCAACCAAATAAATGAGGAGCAATATATACCCCAAAAATAGCAAAAACGGTAGAAATATTTGGAGTATTCCAGAAAAAAAGCATGTGACGCCGAAGGTTTTATGAGTTTTCTAAGATTATTTATTATTCTTTACTCTGCGACTTGCTTAGCATTATGCGCGGCAGACGCCCCCATACGAAAAAAATTTACCATCACTACGTGCCTCGTCGATGATGTACACACAACATTCCTAGCACCTGCAACGCCAACCCAAATGCCGCCCTCAGAAGAATGGCCCTCAGTATGGGTATCCAGCAAGCGACGTATTTGCATTCCACACAAATTTCTCATAACTAACGCTATAACCTCATCAGATAGCAATGCAATGACAATTATATTCCCGGATATGGCCGTAAGCGCGGAGGAATTCTCTCTCTATGAGCAAGCAATGGAAGACGCAATCATTAGTCTCCTTGTGTGGCAGAATCTTTCTACTCTCTACTATAGCCGCAAGTGGACGGAAGAGCGGTCCTATCTTCCCATTGGCGAAAGCCTTTCGCGTGCTGGCTGCTTCCTTTATGAAAAAGATATAGAAGATGACAGAAGCAAAATTGCTACGACCCTCATCGATGCGTACGATGGCCACTTACCAAAGATCATAGACCCTGAAGACCCCGGCCACTTGCGGATATTAGAAAAATTTGTAAATCCAGAGGATCCCTACGATACGCCAGAATGCTTTTTATTACTATGCACAAGAAAGCTTGCCCTTTCCAAAAATAACCCGACGTTGCGAGATGCAACATTATGTGAACTCTGGGATGGCGTGTGTGACGATATTCGTGGCACCGCCCCTCTCTTTATAAACTGGATATACAATTACTATTCACCAAGCACCCCAAGCAGTCCCTCTGATCCTGCTGCAGAAATAAAAAGCGACGACACCGATCAGCGCCCGCTACTTCTCGATATTTTTGACCATACCTTCTACCTGGCACTCTATCGAGCCTTGGAAGATTGTGCAGACTCAATTCTCAAAATTCCTCGACGAGGAAGCAGCCAAGATCCTAATCCAGCAGAGCGACTATGGACCAGAAACTTAAGTAGTATCGCTATGAGCTTTTATAAAGAAAAAGAATATGAGAAAGCTGCTGCGCTCTATGCATTTATTGAAATCTTCAGTCAAGACAAATTTCTCTATAGCCACCTTGCAGCGCTTGCCAGAATTTTCCGTTTTCAAGCCGGGAACGACCCTGAAGCGACACGTTGCTTTGAAGAAGCAATCAAGCGTGGCTACCCCTGCCACACCCCCCTCGCCCGCTATCTCACTGAACAGGGCATAAAAGTTAAGGCCGAGGACGATAGCTCTTGCTGCGCATGCTGCATTATGTCATGAGAATCCCGTGCGCACACTAAAATGCTATCTCATCTTTTCGCTCTTCTGCAACTTCCCCGCCTCCAGCAGTAATGAGGTCAGATCCAGCCTTCCGAATCGACTATACCAATCGTTCGGGCCAGACAGTGAACACTTTTCGGGGCTTCTCGTTTCTGGAATTGGCATAGCCGGCGGCATTGTCGGTACTGCCATCGCACTCACGCAGGCTGTGGCATTGTACAAGCACATGAAAAAAGTAACCCCGCAAGATCAGGCTGAATACAATCAATCAAAAATAAAATGTATCGTATGCACAATCGCAGGCAGCCTGTTCTGCATACTCGGTATCGCAAGCGCTATCATTTTTGTAGACAGGTTTAAAAATAGTTATCAGGAATTCAAATCAACCAACACGCGAACACTAGAAACGCACCAGGCAGAGCCATTTGTACTCATCCCACCACCAAGCACCCACGCTCAACCAGACATACGGCAAGAGAGCGCTTTACCATCAGTACAACTGCTTCTTCTTCCAATCACTACACCTGAAGCAACAGCACTCATAGCATCACTGCCTCAGGAAGCTGAAGCCCCAGAAAACAATTCTTTGCCAAGTACACTGGAGGAAAATTTCACTGCACCGGTTGTCACACAACGAGCCGCTTCACCACCTGCCGATATCACAAAAATTCTCAATGCGCTCTGGATATTTAAGCCCGAAAAACCAGAAAATAACTCGCTCATACGACTTACACTAAAACATGCCACTCGTGCTAAAAGCCGGAAGCCTTAAGCTTTTCGCGCAACTCGTATACATCAAGCCCAAGAACACCGGTATACGAACCATTCATTGATTTAAAATAAGAAATTCCTGGTCCTTCAACTGCCGTTGCTGCACAGGCTTTCATCGCTGCTGGGCAGGCAGCCAAATATTTCTCAATTTCATCTCCTCGAACATAAAACTCAGCGGTTGCATCGGCAACCCAAGTTTCAAATATTGGATTGTACCAACCCTCTTCTTCTTCATGGTATTTCCATACCGAAAAGCACATGCCCGTAGCTACTACCATCTCCTGTGTGGAAAGCTTTTTAAGCATTTCAACCGCATGTTCTTTATCGCGTGGCTTGCCGTAGAGCTGGCCATCGGTACAACCGGCGATGAGTGTATCAGCGGTCAACAAAAAAATAGGTTGCTTTGATTCTTCGTGCGCTGCAATTAATGCCGGCACATCAATACCAATGTGTTTGTACTGTGCCAACGCTTTTACCTGCTCCTGTACTGTTCCAGACACTTCAGCATCTTCTTCGCATACCGATAGCTCAACGACTTTAAATGGAATCTGCGCTTGGACAAGCAATGCGTGGCGCGCCTGCGATTGCGAACCAAGATACAGTATGTTTTTTTCTTTCATATGGTTCCCTTTTTTAATCACAACGCATCCAGAGTCCTGCGTGATTTTGTGCCACTTTACCCGCTAATTGCAGGGCAAACAACTGCTCTTGCAGTACTATCGATGCTCCATCATATTCTTCTAATAGTTCATCAAAGCTTTTTGGACGCGAGAGCAACTGTAAGAGCATTGCCTGACCAGGATCTTGCACCGCAGAAACGACGTCACGCGTAATACGTTCCGCCTTTTGGCCACACAATTCGACTGCAGTTGCACCATCAACAATTACATGCGCTCCTTGCCTGAGTAAGTCGTTTGCCCCCGCAGCCAATCGATCATCAACCGGACCTGGCACTGCCCCTACTTCACGATTTTCTTCAAGTGCGTGAGTCGCTGTTATAAGCGCCCCACTTTTAGCGGCTGCTTGCACGACAATGCAAGCATTTGAGAGCCCCGCAATAATGCGATTGCGCACCGGAAAAAGCCCTGCAACCGGCGGCGTTTGCGGAGGAAACGGTGAAAGCAACGCACCGCCGCTTGCCACAATACGCGCAAATAATTCGTGATGCTCTGCTGGATACGTGTAACCCAATCCACAGCCCATGACTGCAACCGTTTTCCCACCAGCTTTTATTGTTTCTTCATGCACAAAGGCATCAATACCACGAGCACCGCCACTAATCGTTGCAATATTTTGAGCGACTAAAGCCGGTACCAGCATTTGTACCGCGCGTTTTCCATAATGATTTGCATCGCGAGAACCCACAAGAGCACAAGCCGTATCGGTTGTAGGAAGCTGGCCTTTGACCCATATTGCCACCGGTGGTGCGCCAATATGCGCTAAAAGTTTTGGATACTCAGGATCACCCAAGAGAATGGCGCGAACGTTGTTGGCAGCACACCATGATTCGTGCGCGAGATAAGCAGCATCGTGATTCAAAGCACTCTTGATCAAAGATGCTTTAACTTGAGCCATGCCATGTATTGATGCAATTTCAGCAACAGACATTTCCTTAAGATTAGATAGGCCGGCACCATTACTGGCCCTATGCAATCTTGCAATAAGCGCTGGACCAATCCCTGAATGTATCGATAGCTGCAAGATAACCTTACGCACAGCAGTCACCCCTTTTATTAGAAAAATTAAAAAGGCTGGGATCAGTGCACCTTAGCCGCTCAAACTCTCTTGGCTTCAGCCAAAGAACCGTATTCGCGTCTTTAAGACACACTGATCCCAGCCTTCAATGATATATTTCATAGACTTGACAGTCTGAAGATGATGCCCTTCGAGCGCCTTACGGTTCGCCACACTGCTGTTCCGTAAGGGGAGCGGTAGCGAGAGTTTAAACGAGAAGGTTATCCTCTTCATCATCCGCTGACATCTCTACGGCCTCATCAGCCAACTCTTCGCTGCCAATGGCTTGCACTTCTGGAGCCTTTTCGGTGCCACCAGCACTGCCAGCATCATCAGAGTCATCCTCATTTGATACGCTATCTTCTCCAGCACCACCAAGCAACGGTTCATCAGAAAGCTTTGCTCCATCTTCATCTTGTTCGGTTTCGCTAAACGATACTAAGCCAGACAAGAATTGATCGCTATCAAGACGAATCAGGCGTACACCTTGTGCTTGTCGTCCCATTGTACGAATTTCACCAGGCGCTAAACGAATAATCTTGCCATTTTTATCAATCAAGAGAATGTTTGAATCTTCATAGACTACAACCAAACCAATAACGGTACCGTTACGGGTTGATGTCGGAATCGTACGTACTCCCAGGCCGCCACGGTGGGCAACACGGAAGTCAGACACTCGAACTTGCTTTCCATAACCACGTGAAGTAGCAAACAACAAGTTACTATCACTATTAATAACTACCACACCAACCACCGCATCACCTTGACGCAGGCGCACACCACGAACACCAGTTGCCTGACGTCCCATGGAACGAATTTCTTCTTCACGGAAGCGAATGCCTTGTCCAAGTTTTGTTGCAATAACCACAGTATCATGACCAGAGCTCAAACCACAAAATACCAGTTCATCTCCTTCATTCAGGGTGACGGCGCGAATACCGGTTGAACGAATCTTTGAAAACATTGTTGCATCGGTTTTTTTAATCGTACCGTTCTTACTACACATCACAAGAAACTTGCCTTCAAGTTCACGAGCTGACAACAATTTTACAACGCGCTCGCCTTCTGCTAATGAAAGCAGATTCACTACAGCGCGCCCTTTTGCAGTACGTGACCCTTCGGGGATCTCATACACCTTCAGGGTGTATACACGACCAACGTTTGTAAAGAATAACAAGTCATCATGGTTCTTAGTTACGAATAAATCTTGCATGATATCATCAGAATCGCCCAAATCAGCCATGCCTTTCTTACCTTTACCCCCACGATGTTGCAATGCATAGGTCTCAAGAATAACTCGTTTTATATAACCTTTATGGGTCAACGTTACAACCACTTCTTCGTCAGGAATAAGATCGGCTTCACTAATCGCATCAATTGCATGCGAAATAAGGGAGCGACGTGGATCTGTATATTTTGTTTGAATCTCTTCAAGCTCTGTCAAAATAACCTGTGTAAGCACTTGACGATCGTTCAGAATTTGGCGCAAATCATGCATGAATTTTTGTAGTTCACTCATTTCTTCTAAAATCTTGCCACGCTCCAGACCAGTCAACCGTTGCAGACGCATATCCAAAATCGCTTTAGCCTGCAGTACACTCAATTTGAATGTGACACACAATTCACCTTGCGCGACGTCAGGGCTCTCTGCTGCTTTCACCAAGGTCACAATGCGATCAATATTATCCAGCGCAATAATCAAACCTTGCAAAATGTGAGCACGTGCCATGCTTTTGCGCAAATCAAACTGCGTACGACGAATAACCACTTCACGGCGATGGGCCAAGAAATGTTCAATAATTTCGCGCAGCGTTAACAACAATGGGCGATTATTGTGGATAGCAAGAAGAAGAATTGGAATATTGACTTGCAGCGGTGTATGTTTAAATAATTGATTAATAACCACTTGCGGAATTTCACCCCGCTTCAAGTCAATCACCACACGAATACCGCCACGATTAGATGATTCATCACGAATATTCGAAATACCATCAATCACTTTATCTTTTACTAAATCAGCAATACGTGTAATCAAATCTGACTTGTTTACTTGGTACGGAAGCTCAGTAATTACAAGTACTGTCTTATTGGTTTCTTCACCTTCAATCGAGATGATACCACGAACAACTGCCTTACCATGGCCAGTACGGTATGCTTCAACAATACCCGCACGACCACAAATGACACCGCCCGTTGGAAAATCGGGAGCCGGAATCAGGCTAAACAATTCGGTCTCTGAAAGCTGTGGGTTTTTAAGAATCGCGATACACGCAGCGATAACTTCATTCAAGTTATGTGGCGGAATACTGGTAGCCATACCAACAGCAATACCGTTAGAACCGTTAAGGAGTAAGTGTGGGATACGACTTGGAAGCAACGTTGGCTCAGTTGTAGACTCGTCAAAGTTTGGCACAAATGGGACCGTATCTTTTTCGATATCCGCAAGTAATTCTTGCGCAATTTTTGCCATGCGAACTTCGGTGTATCGCATCGACGCAGCGTTGTCGCCATCAATCGAACCCCAGTTACCTTGACCGTCAAGAACCGGATATCGTTTAGAGAAATCTTGCGCCAATACCACCATCGCTTGATAGATCGACTGGTCGCCGTGAGGATGGTAGTGACCAATCACGTCACCGACCACGGTGGCTGATTTACGATACGACCGATCATGATAATACCCAAGTTTATGCATAGCATACAAAATACGACGATGCACCGGTTTTAATCCGTCACGAACGTCAGGCAATGCGCGGCTTACAATAACCGACATGGCGTAATCGAGGAACGAGGATTTTAATTCTTTTTCAATAGATAAAGGTATGATCTGAGTCGCCGGAGTAATCTTCTCGCTCGCCATGGATTGCGCATCCTTTCATTCACAAAATAGCACTAGAAATCGTGGTTTTATCGTTAAGGGCTACAGAATAGCCGGTATTGCGCAACAAGACAAGAATATTACCGTTAAAAATGCTGCCACAAAGTCATCTAAGAAGATGCCCCAAGCCCCCGGAGCACGCTCTGCAAGGCTCACCGGCCAAGTTTTTGCAATATCCAAAATACGAAAAATAAAACAACCTAAAAGATAGCACCACTCAACATACAGCAATGCACAGCACATAAACCACACGGCACACCACTCGTCAATAACAATCCAGGAAGGATCTTCCGTCGGCGAAGTGATACTTCTGCATGTTGCCCAAAAACCAAGCCCCGTCATGCAGATGCCAAGAAAGACCAGTATTTCAAGTGACAAAACAGTACGCAACCCGTACTGTGCGATCATTGCGCCAACACTGCCCATCGTTCCAGGCATCCAACGGCTGTGACCAAGTCCCCCACAAGAGGCAATAAAAATAGCAATTTTGTTCACATTCATTTTGCAGTCCTTGCCTTAAGCAATAAACGCCCCAGAGCTATCCAGTAACTCGCTGATGATGCAATGGTAATCGCGGCCGTCAGAATACTCAGCCAATAAAAAAACGATCCGTGCCGCCCTGCCCCAAGCACAAACAAATACAACGCAAAAAATTGAAAGGCTGTCTTGCTTTTAGCAAACCACGAAGTTTTAAGCGTTAACCCACGCCGCACCATAAAGGTACGCAAACAAGTAACAGCCACATCGCGCCACACCACCAAAAGCACGACCCACCATGG
>JAUPVI010000033.1 GCA_030917105.1 Candidatus Babelota bacterium | reverse complement strand
TCGCTTACTACACCAGCACCAACAGTACGGCCACCTTCACGAATTGCAAAGCGAAGTTGCTTATACATAGCAACTGGCGTAATCAATTCTACGGTAACTTCAACGTTGTCGCCTGGCATAACCATTTCACGACCTGCTGGCAATGTAATAGAACCAGTTACGTCTGTTGTTCTGAAATAGAATTGAGGGCGGTATCCGTTAAAGAATGGGCTGTGACGGCCACCTTCTTTTTCAGTCAATACCATCAATTGACCTTTAAATTTCTTGTATGGTTTAACTGTGCCTGGTTTTGCAAGCACTTGACCACGCTCAACGTCATCTTTTTTAGTACCACGAAGAAGAACGCCCACGTTGTCACCAGGCAACGCTTCAGCCATTTCTTTGTTAAACATTTCGATACCGGTAACGGTCGTTTTTACTGTGTCTTTGAAGCCAACGATTTCAACTTCTTGACCAACCTTCACAATACCACACTCAACACGGCCAGTTACTACAGTACCACGACCAGAAATTGAGAACACGTCTTCAATTGGCATCAAAAATGGCTTTTCAGTATCGCGCTCTGGAGTTGGGATATAGTTATCAACTTTATCCATCAATTCCATAATTGCTTTCTTGCCGATTTCTTCGTTTTCGCCCTTGAGCGCAGCCAATGCTGAACCACGAACGAATTGGATAGCTTTACCATCAAAACCATATTGGTCCAGAAGGTCACGAATTTCTTCTTCAACTAAGTCGATCAAATCTACGTCATCAACCATGTCAACTTTGTTCAAGAACACAACCATTGTTGGTACACCCACTTGACGAGCAAGCAAGATGTGTTCACGAGTTTGAGGCATCGGTCCGTCAGCAGCAGATACTACCAAGATAGCGCCGTCCATTTGAGCAGCACCAGTCAACATGTTTTTTACATAGTCAGCGTGACCTGGGCAGTCTACGTGTGCATAGTGACGGTTTTTCGTTTCATATTCAACGTGAGAAGCTGCAATAGTAATACCACGTTCTCTTTCTTCAGGGGCTTTGTCGATTGTGTCAAACGCACGAACTTCAGCCAACCCTTGCTCTGCAAGAACTTTAGTAATCGCAGCAGTCAAACTTGTCTTACCATGGTCAACGTGACCGATAGTACCTACGTTAACGTGCGGTTTTGTTCTTTGAAACACGCCTTTAGCCATTATATATCCTCTCTATTCAAGATAATCTAAATTTATTTTTTTGATGCGATCTCTTCTTGTACGTTACGAGGTACTTCTCGATACAGCGCTAACTGCATTGAGGAGCTCGCACGACCTTTGGTCATCGACCGCAAATCGGTGGTATATCCAAACATTTCTCCGAGTGGTACTTCGGCATCAACTACCTCAGCACCTTTTCTTGACGACATGCCAAGAATACGACCTCGACGAGAGTTTAAATCACCCATAACATCCCCGACGTTCTCTTCTGGAGTAATCACTTCTACTTTCATGATTGGCTCAAGGAGGACCGGTGATGCCTTCAGCATACCTTCGCGAAATGCCATGGATCCGGCGATCTTAAACGCCATTTCTGAGGAGTCCACATCATGGTATGACCCGTCATAAACGATCGCTCTCACATCAACCGTTGGATAGCCGGCAATAACGCCGTTGCCCAATGATTCACGAACACCCTTTTCGACTGCTGGGATATATTCACGAGGAATAGTCCCCCCAACAACTTCGTTGACAAACTCAAACCCTTGTCCACGCTCAAGCGGCTCAAAGCGCATAAGAACGTGTCCATACTGACCTTTACCGCCAGATTGACGAATGAATTTAGTTTCAACAGAAGAAACCTTTTGAATAGTTTCACGGTAAGCGACCTCGGTTTTACCCACGATTGCCTCGACCTTATATTCTCGCTTTACGCGATCAACAATGATCTCAAGGTGTAATTCACCCATGCCGGATATAACGGTTTGTCCAGTTTCTTCGTTAACAGTGAAACGAAACGATGGATCTTCCTGCATCAAACGACGCAAAGCAGTAATCATCTTTTCGTACTCACCCTTGGTTTTTGGTTCAACTGCAACGCTCAATACCGCCTCTGGAGCTTTAATTGACTCAAGAAGTAACGGACGTTTTTCGTCACACAATGTATCACCAGTCACCACATCTTTCAGACCAATAACGGCAACAATGTCACCGGCACCAGCCGATTTAATTTCTTCACGCTTATTTGCATGCATACGAACTAGACGGCTTACGCGCTCTTTAGCACGCTTACGCGGGTTGTACACATAAGAACCAGACTCTAATATACCGGAGTAAATACGGGTAAAGGTCAAAGTTCCCACAAACGGGTCAGTCATAATCTTAAACGCAAGCGCAGAAAATGGCTCGCTATCATCGGGCTTACGGATAATTTCCATGTTTTCATCATCAACGTCATGACCAACCACAGCCGCCACCTCAAGTGGGTTTGGCAAGTAATCAACGACCGCATCAAGCAAGAGCTGGACACCTTTATTCTTAAACGCTGAGCCACAAAAAACAGGGGTGACATCTTGCGCATTAACGCCACGGCGCAACGCAAGGCGAACTTCTTCAATAGAAGCTTTTTCACCATTCAAATATTTGTCAGCAAGCGCTTCATCAAACTCTGAGGCTTGCGCTACAATTTTTTCGTATAAATCTTCACGTTGTTTTACATATTCTGCAGGAACATCGCCCCACACAATACGAGAACCGTTTGATTCTGCTTCAAAAGTCGCCATTCGATTACTCAAAACGTCGATCAATGAAACGAAGTCTTCAGACTGCCCGACAGGAATCTGCATCGCAAGCGGATTTGCACCCAACTTCGAACGCAACTCGCTGATTACTTCAAAATAATCTGCACCAACACGGTCCAACTTATTCACAAAAGCAATACGAGGCACACGGTGACGGTCAGCTTGACGCCATACCGTCTCGGATTGAGGCTCAACGCCACCAACACCACAAAAAACTGCTACTGCACCGTCAAGAACACGCAACGAACGCTCTACTTCAATAGTAAAGTCAACGTGCCCTGGAGTATCAATAATGTTAATTTGGTGGTCTTTCCAAAAACAGGTAGTCGCAGCAGAAGTAATGGTAATACCACGCTCTTGCTCTTGCTCCATCCAGTCCATGGTTGCCGCACCCTCGTGAACCTCACCAATCTTGTGAGATACGCCGGTGTAATAAAGGATACGCTCAGTGACGGTAGTCTTGCCCGCGTCAATGTGGGCCATAATACCAATATTGCGATAAAAATCTAATTTCTTACTCATAGCGCTCCTTACCAGGCGTAGTGAGAGAACGCGCGGTTCGCTTCAGCCATACGATGCACATCCATCTTCTTCTTAACAGCAGCTCCGTTACCGGCAGCAGCATCCATTAATTCATTAGCAAGACGTTGCCCCATAGTTCTGTCTGAGCGTTTAGCCGCAGATTGAATCAACCAACGAAGCATCAAGGCGTTTGCACGCGCTGGCGCAACTTCGGCAGGAATTTGGTACACACCACCACCAACACGGCGAGAACGGACTTCAACAACCGGACGGATGTTAACGACCGCTTTTTCAAATAGTGCAAATGCTTTTTCTTTATCACCCTTAGAGCGGCTCTCAAGAACATCAAAAGCTTCGTAAACGATCTTGCGAGCAATTGACTTCTTACCGCGTTCCATTACCACGTTGATCATTTTTTGGATCAATGGGGAACCATAACGCGCGTCAACACCGATATCACGGACAAAATTAACTGACTTACGACGTGGCATTATTTACCTTTCTTCTGAGGAGCGGCAACAGCGCCCGGTTTAGGCTTCTTAGCACCGTACAACGAACGACTTTGTTTACGTCCTGCAACACCAGCGGTATCAAGGGCACCACGAACGATGTGGTACTTTACCCCTGGCAAATCGGGCACCCGACCACCACGAATAAGCACTACAGAGTGCTCTTGTAAATTATGACCCTCACCAGGGATATACGCAGTCACTTCGCGACCAGTAGTCAACTTTACGCGGGCTACTTTACGAAGCGCTGAGTTTGGTTTCTTTGGCGTTGTTGTATATACACGAGTACATACACCACGCCGCTGAGGGCATTCTGATAATGCTGGAGACTTACGCTTCTCAGTCACTTTCTTGCGACTGGCGCGAACAAGTTGATTAATTGTCGGCATAATGCAACATCCTACTTAAAACTACTACTTTCGTGCTAATTCCTAATCCACCGGGTAAACATGCGGCTTTGCCACACAAGAACGGTACTTTAGATGTGCCCGGTAGCTTTCTGAGAGCACCCCCATAATGGAGGGTGAATTTTACGACCGGCATAATTGTAGCTATTTTTCAACTTTTTTCAAGGGGAAAAATTGCTTTACGACGAAGAAAAGCCGATTTCCAGCCATTCAAAGCACCGGATATGCTGATCAGCTCTCAGGTATCACTTGTTTCACGAATTAACGAATAATTAAGGTACACACCAGGCTGCAAAGCCGGTGCGACTTCATTAATGATAAAACCCAGTTCAATCCAGTTCGCAAAGATCAATTGCCACCACCGACTACCGCTACTAATACGGCGACCGTGATACCGGGAAGCAAAACTATCTTCTTGCTGTTTGGAAAAGAGAAGCTCAGATTTAAATTTTTCGACTAACTCAGCGGTAACCGCAGACTCACCCATCCACTCCAGCATATCAAGTAACTCAACTTTGTCACGGATTGATACGCACGGCGAGTTATCACTGCCACTGTACGCCTTAGGAACATTTACGTTGAAGTGAGTGTGAAACTCGTAATGTCCTTGCACCGTATCAAATATTTGCCACAAATACGGAACCAGGAGCTTCAGACTCAAATGGCCAGGATCAATGCCATCGAGCAATACGCGAAAGTTGTTGGCCACACGCAAATAACGTGACCCAGCGTAGATACGTCCATTGCTCGATGAGAGCCAAATACGACGAATTGATCGGCGGTCAAATGAGCCAGCTTTTTGAACCGGGTCATTGAGAGAATAGAAATGATAAATACGTTCAACGTGGATAGGGGAATACACCGAATCCATGACCGGCGCGCCTAAAGAAATTATAGAATCAAACGAAGTCTCTTGCGATGCTACAAAGAGCACATTCACCCCGTGACTATGCCCAATACCCCAATGGGCACCGTAGCCGCACTCAGGACTATAAAATGTTTCAGCCAATCCACGGAGCGCACTGCCAGCCTCACGGCGGGCCTCATGCGAGTCATGCGAGTGCCAGTTATAGGAAACAATCTCAATTGGCCGCTGACGACGACGCGCTAATTCAAGGGCAAATTCGGCTATCGAAGCAAAAATAGGATTATTCGGATCACAGAAATCACCGTGGCCGCGAGACCAAGTACCATGTACTACCCAGAATACGAGTGGATGTTCATCGAGGATCACGCCAGACGGACGATAGAGGAGGATGCCACCAATCATCGAGGCGGCTTGTTCAAAACGGTCAACAACATCATCCTGCGCCACGCGGTACCACTCCTCGTTGCTCACCAGTCCCACGGCGTACTCATCACCAAAACTGCGCCAGTACGAAGGCAAGGCATACGGCACAATCGGCGTAGTCATCTCGGCCGGGACATTCGACACCAAATCTGGCTCCGCCTCGCCCTGTGTAGCCACCGACGTCACCGTCACACACGCGAAAAGCAGCGCAATCAGCCACGCACGTTCGCCAAACTTTTTCATACCCCTGCACCTTATACTAAAAATGATATCTACAAAAAAGATAACAGAACTGCTGGTTTTAGCAACTTTTTAGCAATGCCAACGGCAAAAAAGAAGGCCCGGGTAATTCCCAGGCCTTACAAGATTTAAAAAAGATCACTAAGCCTTTAACTCCGCCGCTGTTTTTGCCCCCAACAGCCTCAGCTTAGGAATCAAATCCTGCTTCAATCCCTTCTCCGCGGCAATATCAAGGGCTGTTTTGTCTGCTTTATTAACGGCATTCACATTCAAATCCATTTTCCAGGCACGGCTACACATCAAAAGCTGCTCAACCATGGATGAAGCGTATTCAACCGCAAGCATAAGAGCTGTCGACCCATCGTTTCTTTGAAGCGTAGCGTCGGGACATGGGTAAGTTCCAAAAGCGCCTAATACTAGAGGTTTTTTCGCCAACACTATACGCATTAACGGCGTAGAGCCATCACTATTACGAGCGTCCACGTCTGCCTTTCCATCATGGATAAGGCGGCACAACCCACTCAAGTCGGCTTCTTCTACCACCTCAGATAAAAGAGTCAACAAAATATCCGAATCATCTAGGCTTTCCACCACCGGGGTATTGATCCCCATACCATGCTTAGCAAAAACGGCAAGCGCTGCCGGACCAGAAACCGTATCGGCCAAAGCTTTACGAAGAAGAACTTCAATTTTTTCTGGTGCATACGATCCATGTTTTGCACCATGCTTAAGCAACAATGCCGCCTCCCTGTACTTACCCAAAGAAAGCCGGCCAGCACCCAATGCTCTATCAAGCGCCGTCGAGCTGTCTTTGTTTTTTGCATTAACATCTGCAAGCGGCGAGTTTAGAATCAACGCAATATCATCCAGCTTACCCTCCCGAACCATGTCCGAGAGGAAGGTCGTACCATACGCACCGCGCCATCCATTCAAGTCAAACCCATGTTCTTTAAATACCAGCAACGACTCGTCGCCACCGCCAGCACGATCATTCAATGCTGAACGAAAAATGCTTGGTAATTGCATAAGCTCAAAATACTCTTTATCACGAGACTTAGCCCCTTTCTGCAACAGCAACACCGCTGTTTTATGATCTTTGGCATAATCAAGAAAACCATACTTATCATAACTAGCAGCGGCATTCGGATTTCCACCAGCCTCAAGATATTCTTTTATTTTTTCAAAGTTTGAATCTAGAATCCAGCTCCGAACAGAGATTGGGGCGGTCTGAGCAATTGATGTAGTTGAAAGAGGAAAAGCCGGAGTCGTTGGCACGGGAAAAGAACGGGGAACCGGTGGTCGTGTGCGTAGCGGTATACGCGTCAAATAATCAGATGTCGGGCTCGCATCTACCTCACCACTTGCAGGCCGATGTAAGGCTGCGTCAGACGCCTCGCTTTCACTCTGACTGCTCACGCCACTTGATACCGACACGGTGATGCCAGTACTCAGAGCACTGCTACCTGGCGTTTCCGTTTTCTTTTGCATTACAGCCAGAACACCGGTCAGCAGCATTGACAGCAGGCTCGCGCCCATAAGTTTTTTAAATCGCGAAGAGGCTTGCAGATATACCTTTTCATTCTCCGCGGAATCGTCCAGCTCAAAAACCTCTTTTGCTTTGACCATTTTTTGATAGGCGCTATATGTAGCAACCCCAATACCAGTAGAAACAACCGCCCCAGCACCCAGCGGCGCTGTCAGCCACTCAGGCTTGGCCACGATATTAGATGATAAACCGCATACCGCAGAAACAAAAAGGAATAGCAAGGATTTTTTCATAGTATCTCCGCGAGGAAGGCTTGATAAAGTTAAACTTTGGCATCTCTAATTGTATCATCAAAAGGAGTGGGATAACAAGGAAAGGCCCACCGCAACATTTAATTGCATCGCCAGGCCTAATATGATAGCTTTCGCCTCTCATTATTACGCTAAAGGAATCGTATGATCGCAACCATTTCTACTCTGGCTATTACCAAACTATACCCACTACTCCTCACTGCGGTGGGCTTTGGCCTTCTCATAACCATACATGAATTTGGACATTTTATTTTTGCCAAGATGTTTGGTATCGGCGTTCCGGTCTTTTCCATTGGCTTTGGCCCCAGCCTTATCAAAAAGAAGGTTGGCAGCACCGAATTTCGCCTCTCACTCATCCCTCTCGGCGGCTACTGCGCTATTCAAGGCATGAGTGACCCAGAAGCTGGCATGGTAGACACCGGCAGCGAACCAGAAAATCCGGCCTACTCCTACGAAAGCAAAGCATTCTGGCAAAAATTGCTCGTGCTTCTTGGCGGCATCCTCTTCAATCTTGTCTTTGCATACGGCGCCTTCATCACACTCTATATCGGCACTCGTCCCAAGATGAAAACCGAATTTGTCGTCTCCTCCGTCCCAGCTAAAAGCCCAGCAGAACAAGGTGGCATTAAGGCAGGCGACGTCATTACCGGCTATAACGGCATGACTTTTGGCCTCAAGGACAGCAATCCACAGGAACAACTCCAAGAGTTCCTCCAAACGATTGCCATGAACCCACAGAAGAAAATGACACTTACACTGGCAACCACCGAAAGATTTGCCAAAATCAGACGAGTCAGATTGGGCGAAACAGAGGATAAACGAGGATTCTTGGGCGTTGCTATCGAAATGCAAACCAAACCAATAGACGGTGAGTTTGAGTCCGATACGCTTTCAAGTGCTATCACTAAAGGAGTCGCCCTTACGCACTTTTACATTAAGTCGACTATCTCCGCCATCACCAACATGTTCTGTCGCCGTAGTCTTGATAGCGTCGGCGGCCCCCTTGCCATGTTTAGCCAAACATTCAAAAGTGCTCAAAACGGCCTGCGCTCGCTCATTCAATTTATGGGCACCATCAGCGTTAGCCTTGCACTTATGAATCTGATCCCTATCGGCGCCCTAGACGGTGGCCAACTCCTCTTCCTCCTTCTTGAAGGTATAATCCGTCGCCCATTGCCACAACGGCTCAAAGAAGGCATGATTATTGCCTCCTGGTTCCTATTCATGGGGTTGGTATTAATATTGTCCTACCGGG
>JAUPVI010000032.1:5849-8798 GCA_030917105.1 Candidatus Babelota bacterium | reverse complement strand
TCTTAGCGTCGAACAACTTTTTTGGATCAAGAGGAATAGATCGCATCAAAGAAATTTCAGCGATAAGTTCACCAGACCTCTCTTCTTGAGTACTACTAATCTCATCTTGAAATACAAACGAAGAGTCCTCATCACCAACCTCTCCGCTGCTCGTAACTCCCACGATTCCCTTGAAGGCACGCCATGCTCGGCCACAACAGCTCTCACTTGTCTCTGCAGGCGCTACCGGCAGACAAATAATCAACGTAAAAACGCACGATAAAAGGATAATTTTTTGCAACCAAACCATAATGCATCATCACTTTCAAAATAATATGCAGAAAAGGGGAATGGTAGTGTGGCAAGATTCACCGTCGCTACGCAAGGAACCGCTAGCGAAGCTTCTTGAGCTCCTCACGCAGCTCAATTGCTCGCTCGAAATCCCCTTCGGCTGCGGCCGCCTGCATTTGCGTCGTCAGAGAATCCACAAACTTTTCAAATTCTGCGGTGCCCTTCTTCGGCGCTCGTGCATCGCGCTTTGGCTTTTTATTCCGATTGGACGCAGCAGCAATATTTTCCTGAATGCCGGATAAGCTTTCTGTAATTTCGCGATGGACTGTATATGGCACAATGCCATGCTCTGCGTTATAAATCTCCTGTAATCCACGTCGACGACTCGTCTCATCTATAGCGGCTTTCATTGATTTGGTCATTTTGTCTGCGTACAGCACGACAACACTGTTGATGTTCCGAGCCGCGCGCCCAATGGTCTGCATCAAAGAGCGTTCATCACGCAAAAATCCTTCAATATCAGCATCCATAATAGCAACTAAAGCTACCTCAGGAAGGTCAAGGCCTTCCCGCAGTAAGTTAATTCCCACCAGGCAGTCAAATACGCCTTGGCGCAGCTTCAAAAGAAGCGCTGCCCGCTCTGGCGTCTTAATCTCACTATGCAAGTAACAAACCTTTATCCCTTTTTGCTCCAAGTAATCGGCCATTTCTTCTGCCATCTTCTTGGTCAATACTGTCACCAACGTACGATAGCCTGCAGCTGTAACATCATGAATACGCTCAATTACGTTATCAAGCTGTCCCTCTCGCGGCATGACCACAATCTCTGGGTCCAAAATACCAGTCGGCCGGACCACCTGCTCTACGACCGCATGCCCTTCTTTTTGACTACGCTCAAGCTCATACTTACCAGGCGTTGCAGAAACAAAAATTACGTCATTAAAAAACTGCTCTATTTCTGAAAACTGCAACGGCCGATTGTCGTAGGCAGACGGCAATCGAAAACCATATTCAATCAGCGATGTCTTGCGAGAACGATCGCCATTGTACATAGCCCCTAGCTGAGGGATTGCAATGTGCGACTCATCAAGCACCAGCAAAAAGTCTTTATCAAAGAAGTCGAGAAGGCAGTACGGCTTCCCCCCAGCTTCCCGGCCTTCAAAATAGCGAGAATAATTCTCAATTCCAGAGCAATACCCGGTATTACGCAGCATGGTAATATCATGTCCCACTCGCGTGCGTAAACGCTCTTTATAGAGCGGATTTTCTTGCGCCTCCAGAGCAACTTTGAGGTCTTTCTGTATCTCTACAATCGCTCTTTCTCGTTGCGCCTCGGTAGTTACAAAATGCTTTGCAGGAAAAATAATAATATTATCCACCACCCGCAATACACGGTGGTTTATGCGATCAATAAATTCAATGCGCTCAATAGTGTCTCCAAACAGCTCAATACGAACATTATCTTGCATGTACGGCAGCCAAAGAACAATCAAATTACCCAGAACCTGGAAACTACCACTCGCTCGCTCCACGTCATTACGCTGGTACTGAATAGCAATTAAATCGGCAATCAAAGCAGTGCGTGAGTATTTGTCCCCTACCTTTATCCGCATGGTAAGCGATCGATAGTCGGCTGGGTTTCCCAAGGAATAAATAGCAGAAACCGAGGCGATCACTATAACGTCACGGCGATTCACCAATGACGCCGTTGCTTCAACACGCAGCCGCTCAATCTCGCTGTTAATCTTGGTTTCTTTGGGAATGTAAATATCTTGTGCTGGCAAATATGACTCCGGTTGATAATAGTCATAATAACTCACAAAATAACACACTTTGTTTTCAGGGAAGAAGCGGGAGAACTCCTCATACAACTGCGCTGCCAACGTTTTGTTGGGCGAAAGCACAAGGACCTGTCGATTCTGAGATTCAATAATATTGGCCAGCGTAAAAGTCTTTCCCGAACCAGTCACCCCCAAAAGAGTAGATGCACCGAGCCGCTGCGCTTTAAGTTCAGCAATGGCCTCCGGTTGGCTGCCGGCCGGTTTATACGGGGAAACGAGTTTAAACTTCTTGTCTTCAACCATCCGCACACCTCAAAAATTATGGAGTAAGAGCAAGAAGATAGCATGATACCAGCGATTTTAAAATAGTTCCTTGCCTGGCAAACGCCCCATTGTTAGACTAGCTGCAATCCTGCATATCCCTTTAACACAAAGAGTTGCCATGAAATCTACGACTACCAAAAAGAACCCTATCCTGGAGCCACTACCGCTCTCTGCTATAATCATAAGTACTGCAGCAATGCTCGCGATGGGCCTTTACACCATCCCATACCTTACCAATCCACCCGCGCCCCAAACGGTCACCCGCACTCGCTACCAGTGCGAAAACTGCGGTAAAGCGAACGTCTTTAACAATCCAATACTACATCGCGCCCAAGCCAACATAGACAATAGCAGCAACTTCCACCCGGTTATAACCCGTATCTATCAAGGGCGCTATCACCACTGCCTTGAAACAAAACGCCTTATTTTACGAGAAGCAACACTCAACGACTTATCTACTCTGGCCAAATACTTTGATAAAATTGAGACGTCTGCATCCTCAAGCTGGGTTGCGGGAGGTGGGACTGAGCAAGCCCGCAAAGAAATTCTCAAGCTCACTGAATCATATCGTAAG
>JAUPVI010000032.1:0-5839 GCA_030917105.1 Candidatus Babelota bacterium | reverse complement strand
CGGCTCACTGGGCAATCTGCGAAAAAAAGAGCAATACCATAATAGGTCTTGGCGGGTATGTACATTATGTTCCAGCCGACCACCGAGCCACTATAGGCTGGTGGATTGACAGCGACTACTGGGGGCATGGCTATGCCACTGAAGTTGGCCGTGCATGCATTGAATATGGGATGAAATATCTCCATCTCAATCGTATCGATGCAATTGTTCGCGTAGACAACGTCGCTTCACGCAAAGTGTTGGAAAAAATCGGTATGAACTATGCGTGCTGCTACCGTCAATACTGGCAGGTGAAAGACGAACTCTTAGCCCACTATGAATACGTTGTCCTCAAGAAAAGCATCGAAGCGCAGCTTCAAAAAAGTAAGGTATAACTATGAATAAACATTTCGCCACCATTGTTGTCGCCGCTAATTGCGCTCTTATAATTGGTTTTCTCAGCATTGACGGCCTCTTGCCACCAGCACCAGAAACGATTGAAGAAATAATCGAAGAACGCAAAGTTGATGCCTACCGCTGCCGTAATTGCACGAACGCAGTCGACCTCTCTCCCGGCGCCGAAAAACTGGACGAAAAAATTGATGATAACGCAAAAAACGTAAAATTCATCATAACCAGCATCAACCCAAATCCGGAAGAAGGAACCGTAATCTGGTTTGAAACCGATCGACTCCTCTTCCGTACCATCAAAATGAGCGATGTTGATGACATGTATGCCTACGCTCATAAACCAGAAGTTGCTGCGCGCCACACCTGGGCAGCACATAAATCAAAAGCGGAAACAATAGACCTCATTAGAAACTGGCTTGATCGCTACCAAAGAAAACTTATAACACCGTGGGGAATAGAAGAAAAAGCAACCGGGCGCTTTATCGGTACCGCAGGCATAACACAGTACAACGACGTCGAGCCTCGTTGTGTTTTTAGCTACGCGATTGGCGATAGTGCATGGGGCAAAGGCTATGAGCTAGAAACTGCACGTGCATGGGTTGAGTTTAGTCTCATACTTATGGGTTCAAAACGCACAGCAGCTCTTGCTCGCTGCGATGACCGCGCCGCGCAAGAAGTGCTTGAACAAGCCGGACTAAGCCGTGAAGGGATTGAACCCGACTTCAAATGCATAAATGGCAAGTTCATTTCGCTCTACCACTACTCTTTATTAAGAAAAGAGGTTAATTCGAAGCTCTTTTCAAACTCAAAGGCGAAACTTTAACTCAGCCTTAGTTGAGTAGACAACGTTGTAAACCAACTCTCAAGTTTTTGGCATTCCGCTGCCGGAAACCGGGCCAAAACGTAATCGGCAACGTTACGGCTCTCTGCCGGTCGATCGACACCGAGGCGCAAGCGCCAAAATTCCTCACCGCAGCGAGAAATAAGCGAGCGAAGACCGTTGTGTCCGCGGGCACTACCACCGAGGCGAGTCTGGTGTGTACCAAACTTTTTTTCAAGTTCGTCGTGTACCACCAGTACCTGTGCTGGCTTAATGCCTTTTTTAGCAATCATCGGCCACACATCGCCAGAGCTGTTCATGAAGGTCTGCGGCTTAATAAGCAGCAATTCTTTGCCATGTAACTGGATGCTCGCTACCTGAGCATTGCCAACAGTACGCCAGTGTGCGTAATGAATTTTGGCGAGATAATCAAGAAACTCAAAACCAACATTATGGCGGGTCAGATGAAATTTGGGCCCGGGATTACCGAGCCCAATAATTACACTAATATCATCGACCATAAAGGGGACTGTCGTCGCCATTAGGCAGCTACCGCCGCGCCTGACGGCATTGAAACCACAGTTGAAGCTACTTCAGCAGCTGTCTTTTGTGCTGCAGCAATGCGTGCTTCGTACTCTTGATCAAGACGAGCAAGAACAACATCGGTCTTGTTTATTTCTTTGGTCAAATACAGTAATTCAGAAACGTTGCCAACCGCTCCCCAATTTTCTTCTTGGGCGACAACTTGTGCCATCATTACATTTCGCTCATCGAGCTCTTTTTGCTTGAACTCAGCGTCATCTCTGAAACCTGCTGTTTCTTGTTCGAGCTGCCATTGAACTTGTTTGCTTTCTTTTTCAAGCGCCTTAAACTCTTTTTGTTGAGCTGATGGACTAAGCAAACGAGCCTTCTTTTGAAATTCTTGTTCTTTTCTTTGAATCTCAGCCACTCGCGCTTGCTGCTTTGCTTGAAGTTGACGCGCATCTTCTGCGATCTCTTTTTGTAACGCCCTACCTTCTTTAGACTGTAAAAGTTGTCCACGATCAATGGCGACAAACTCTAACCGTGCAAGCACCGCAGCGCTTGATAATTGAGCAAGCAACGCAAGCATAACTATTTTTTTAGTGATGTTCATAACAGTTCCTTTCAAAAAAAAGAGTGTAATGACCGGCAGCCTAGCGAAAGATCGATGGACATGCAATTCTTTTGTTCCTCCTTGCAACCTCTCAGAGCCACGTTTATACTCCTGCCCTCTTCACGGGACACACAACAACACTAGAAAGATTTTACCTGATGTCTACTTCAACGCGCGCGCTTGGGTTTTGGCCCGTTTTTGCGCTGGTCACCGGCAGCCAAATTGGCTCCGGTGTTTTCATGCTCCCTTCTCTGCTTGCACCGTACGGCCCCTATGCCCTGGCCGGCTGGTTTTTTTCTGGCATTGGCGCCATCATGCTCGCACTAGTTTTTGCACGATTATGCGAAGCCTTTCCAGAAACAGGCGGGCCACATATTTATGTTGAAAAAGCATTCGGCAGAACTGCCTCCTTTTTTGTTGGTTGGACGTATTGGATTGTTTCCTGGGTAAGCACCACCGTTGTATGCGCTGCCTGTGTTGGATATGTACTCCCGCTCTTGAAAATTACACATCCCCTGGTAATATTTGCACTCCAAGCCTCACTGACCATCATTGTAACTGCCCTGAACCTACGGTCGGCACAATCAATTGGCACCATTGAATCGTTTTTGACACTCCTCAAGTTCATACCATTAATCATCATCCCAGGGGTCATTATTCCCCGATTCTCCCTGCAAAACATCGTTCTTTCCCCAACAATTGCTGCACTACCAACTGGCGACATCATTAGCCAGGTAACATTACTTACCCTCTGGTGCTTTGTTGGGCTTGAAGCGGCAACAACACCAGCTGGAATGATTAAAAACCCTCAGCGAACCATCCCCTTGGCAATTGTAACCGGTACTGCAGCCACCGCAGCTCTCTATGTTTTCAATAGTCTGAGCGTTATGGGCGCATTACCGGCCGGCCAGCTTGCCGGCAGCATTACGCCCTATGTAGACGCGGTACAAGCGATCTTTGGTGGCAACTGGTACTTAGCCATTTCGGTTATTTCCGCACTCGTCTGCCTGAGTACTATTAATGCATGGACACTTACCAGCAGCCAAATCGCTCTTGGTTTAGCACAAAAAGACTTACTACCAGCCGCATTTAAAAAACAAACTGCCAACGGCGCTCCTATCTGGGCACTTGCGGTCAGCTGCTTTGGCACGCTACCGATCCTGGGATTACTGAGCTCTCACTCATTGGCTCAACAAGTCACGACCATTATTGATTACTCAGTAACCGCCTTCCTCTTTGTGTACCTTGCCTGTTGCGCTGCTTTTTTTCATTTTTTGTATAGGAAAAAGAGCGGTTTTGACTCATCCTGGCTCATTGGAATTGGGGCGACTGGATTCTGCTGTTGGGTGATCGTGAACACCACGTTAAACACCGTCCTAATCGCAACACTGTTCACCTTGAGTGGTTTGCCAATGTATCTGTATCATAGAAGATCATAAAGGGTATTTTGCCCTTTTCATCAGCACTTTCTTGCTTTTTAAACTCAATATGATTTACAATCTGAATGTACAATACGACAGGGGAAATGGAGACCAATGCGTATAAAACCGAAGAAACTATCGTACTTTCGGCAAGCACTCCGCATATGCGGCATCATACTCTTGGTGCCCATGGTGGCGTGGGTTGCTGAGTTTGCATATAACAACTATGTAGCGCCGTATAACCGGCAAAGCACCGCACAATACATGATCTTGAGCAATCACGGTCATGAGGGCTACGATTACAGTCAGCTCAATGCGTTGCTTCGCAAGATGCGCCGCATCGAGTCGCAATACAATCAAAGCGCGAATTTAAATAACCCAGCTTTT
This sequence comes from Candidatus Babelota bacterium, assembly GCA_030917105.1. Lineage (GTDB taxonomy): Bacteria > Babelota > Babeliae > Babelales > JAUPTZ01 > JAUPTZ01. The sequence goes on along the minus strand of JAUPVI010000032.1, from coordinate 1,686 downwards.
CACCATCGCATCAATCAGGCGCTGGAAGGGCTTGAGGAAGAAAATCGCTCATTTATTACGTACTACTACAGCATCCTTGACCTGTACACACAGGCGAACATGCCCATCAAACTGCGCCGTCGATTGCACTATTATCGCACCATAATTCGCCATTCGATTGGCTTTTTACGCCAGCTGCAGCAAGAATTGGGACTGAAGGTAAATTGAGAAAGCACCTTAAAGTCTTATTTATATGATTTACGGGAAGGATAAAGCGACAGAAATTGGGCTTTAATTTTATTAAAAACTCGTGTGAACATAGAGGGCTGGATAGTTGCAGTGGGTTGGCTAAAAGATTTTATCTTTTCCTGCACCTGTATTATCCACAAACTAATTTGCTCATTTTCCTCTGCTCTTTCTGCGCTTTCTTGATCGCAAGATTCATTTTTACAGAACCCGGCATATTCATTAAGGCTATTACATAGCATATTTGCTTCTGCTTCATTTATCCCTTCAAGACCTTTTATATATGACTCAAAATAAGCAAAGATTTGGCCGCCTATGACACACTGCCTTGCTGTCAGCCAAAGAGATGCACCCGCGTCATCCTGGTTAGAATCGATACCTTCAAATTCATTCTTAAGTTCTCGACCCAGTTTTATGAGATAGTCTATCTTTTCCTGCAGCGTCGCACCGCCCTCTTTTCCTTCTTTAAGTGCTAGCCATTTTCTTGTCACTCTGAAGAGAAGATCCATAAATTTTTCAGCCTCAGCGCTTGCGGCAAGTTCCTCATCAGACATATCATGCATACCCATCACCTTGAGTGTATCAATAAGATAGTGCGCCTTTTGTACAACATCACTAAAGTCAGTTAGCGTAGCAAGCGTGCTACTAACTGCATCAAGGTAATCCATGCGCTCACCTATGGTTGGCGACATAACTGCCGAGGGACTTTTTACTTGCAGAGTGCCTTCGTGGCATTCTGTTGGCGGAGGCGTGCCCACTCGAGATAGCGATGTGAAACAATCTGATGGTAACATCGAGGCCTCGTTTCCAACTGCTCTTTGCATCACTTCGGTTCCATTCTCTGCAATATTGCTACTTTGCGTACTTGCGGGGCCATCAATTTCAGTAGCAATAGCGACCGGCAGCGCGCCTTCTGAATGTACTGGTTTATCAGTAGCCCCGTAACCGCTCCATTCAATACCACCAGCAAGCAAAAATGGTAGTATAGTACCGAGTATTAATTGTGTTGTTCCTCGGCGATTTCCTCTGTCAAAAAGCCTACGTAGCTTAGCTTTACTCTTAAACAAGTAAGCTAAGTTTAAGAGACCGACAGCACCAATCCCCATGGCATACTTGTGGGAATTTTTTTTGAGGTGAGCGTTAAATTTGCTAAAAGTCGACCCCTCTGGGGAAGCATCAGCGACAGAAGAAGTAGCGTGCAAACTGTTAGCAGCAAGTACTGCAGCAAACAAAGGATAAAGCAAATGTAAGTACTTTGTGTTCATAGGCCCCCCGGATAATTGCATGATATAGATGCTTTATTCTAGGCTATTTGGGTAAAAGAGCGCAAATGATTGCCGATTTTGGGATTGAGCCGGGGATAAACGCATCTAACGAACAATGACAACAAGCTTTACTCAGAATTGCCACGGAGAACCCACTACACTGCCCCCCAACATTTAGACCAATTTTGAACGAAAT
>JAUPVI010000031.1 GCA_030917105.1 Candidatus Babelota bacterium | reverse complement strand
CTTAGTAGTTCAGTGCGCAGTCTTTTGCGAACCGCAACTGATGATGAGCCACTACGCAATGCACAATTCCGTGGTTTTTATGGGGTTTCTGTTGCGGCAATGATCAAAGATGTCATAGCACAAAAAAATATGATATATCGTGAGCGGCTGACGCATTCCTCTTTCGGAGATATATCTGTTTTAGCCGCAATGCATGCTGCTCCATTGGGAGTTGAGCGTTGGTCGTGGAGTGCTGAGCTTTTGATCCCAAGTGAAAAAACTATTGAAACGGCATATTTTTATCCTCTTATTCCGGAAAGCCTTGGGTGTTTAAGTGCACGAATTAGTACCGGAATTATTGGGAAAATGACGGTTTTTGGATCGCCATATGTTACGGCAAGTGGCCAAGTCTACTTTTCTTCGGCAATTAATTGCCGAGTGCCTCGACTGGTAACGGTTACGGCGGCAACTGCACTTCCTGAAACAGAAGTTTTTGGAGGGGAGTTGTCTTTTTTTCCTGTTGCTACCTTCTCTACACCAGAAACGACATTACCTGATTTTGCAGGGCAGACGACTACTGCAAAGGTTCGTCCTGGATTTGTGTTTGATTTTCAAGCAGGGAGCATTATTCATCCTTCCATTTCGCCGCTAGCACAGCTTGATTTATATTACCATGTACGTCTTCGTGAGCCGGACCAGTTTGGAGATGGCTTATTACCATCTGTTTGGTATACCACGGCGTTAGTGTCTTCAGCAGGGCGCGTAGCGCATAGTCTTGGTGCTTCTTTAGCCTATCAGCCAACGTCGTCGCTGTTAGTGCGTGCAGGATTTGAAGGAGTGGTAGCTGGTTGTTCAGTGCCGGTCGAGGTGAAAGCAAATCTATTTATAAGTGCATCATTCTAATGAATGGAACCATATATATGAGACATCTATTTTTGCGGAGCGCTTTTTTTTGCGCGGTAATCTTTATGAACGGGCTCTTGGTAGCTATAACGTATGACGGAACGTCAACGCTCTCTATGCAGGCTACTCAGGTAACACCAGCTGACACTAATGATGCTAAAGGACTTGTGTGGTTTCAGAATGGGTTTCAGCTGCCGAATGCCGGGACATTTTCTGTTGATATTGTGCTTCCGGTGAATGGTCAGATAGATTTGAATGGGGGAACTTTGACGCTAGCGCGCGATCTTTATTTGGCGAGTGATGCGACATTGACTGATAGTAGTGGCACTAGTGCTTCAGCAACTATTGATGCCGGAGGAAAGAGTATCTTTCTTTCAAATGACCTCAGTTATAGCGGCACGACACAAACGTTAAACGTAGCAAGTAATTTGATTATCGATGGACGAGGGCACATGTTTACCATTGGCACGAGCAATAGTATTGCCATTGCTGCGGGTGCGACATTAACGCTTAAGAATATGAGATTGGCTTTGACTACAACAGCGACCTCTCCTTTTACTGTAGGGTCGAATACAAGTACTCTCGTGCTTGAGAATGTTACCGTTGGACTGGCAAATGATTGTACCTGGGCAACTGGCATTATGGTAATTAAGGGTAAAACAGTGCTTCTTGGCATTAATGGGACATCATTTATTAATACTTCGACTGCTAATTTTACTATCTCAAGCAGTTCATGTTTGACGTTGCTTGATGGTATTACCTACTATCACAATAATAGCGGGACTACAAATTTTATCATGACGGATAATAGCTCACGCCTTGTTCTTATTGGTGCTACTTTTCAAGGGTATAATACCGGTAGCACGCCGTTAGTGCTTACAAAAGGAATGATGATTGTGGATCATAAATCATATATTCAACCAAATAGTGCGGGGATTAATGTTGGTGATGGCTCGAGCTCGGCGAATAATTTAACTATTGTAGTTCGTCCAGCCGCGACGATTGGTATTACAGCTGGTACGTTTACCTATGCAGATTGCTGAGCATAAGGGTTAGGCGCGTCTAAATCCTATTCTGTTGCATTTTATTATTCTTCTTTATTACTACTTAACATCCTAGAACAAATTACGATTGTTATAGATAGTTGTTGATCGGTGGTACAAAGAAAGGAACCCCTATGAGGTTTTCAAAGAAAATTTATGCATTGGCTGCTTTGTCATGTAGTCTTAGCAGTATTGCATGGGCAAGTATTAATTTTGGCAGCAGAGAATCTGGATTTATTGTAAGTGGTGGAACATTGGCATTGGGGACCAGCCCTACATTGACAGAAGGGTCGATTCGCAATACCGGTGGGACAGTTACGGGAACGACGGCCGTTTGTACAGATGTTGTTATCGAAACGAAAACTAGTTCGGCAGTAAAAAAAATGATGACTGACGGGACCACAACACTGGGGACGTCGATATCACTAGGCAATCAGCAGCGATTATTGGTATCTGGGGGGCAAGTTGCTGAAACAGTAACGGTTAATGGTGCAACTGCAACGCCAAGTATTATCGAAGGCTTTGGTTCGTTTGCTGCCGATATTACGGTGAGCGATGCATGTCAACTAAATATGCGTTGGAATGACGATTTAAACGTAAATATTGCATTGACTCCAACAACGAGTACAAATACTGCAACTTTGCAGCTTAACCAAGACCTTTCTTTTGTTGCTGGCAAGAGTATTACTAACTCGGAAACTGGATCAACGGTTGGTATTGTTGATTTTAATGGGTATCGCATTCTTATGGGTGGCGATGAAACTACAACAACCAGTATCCCAAACAAACAAACATGGAAAAATGCGAATCTTTGTTTGACTGGGCCGGTAAGCTTAGCCCCAGGGAAAACGATTACGTTAAGTACTGCGGGAGCGCATTTCCTTGGGAATGGTAACTCTTTTAGTTTTAATAGCAGCTCTGCTATTGCTAACGGTGGAAATGTTGTCACAATGGAGAACATACTACTCAAAGGGTTGACGAGTACAAGTCTTGCTGGGTCGGGAGTGTGGACGCTTGTTGGAACGCGACTTGAAGACAGTACTCGCTCGGTGACTGTTGATGGTTCTATCACAAGTTCTACAATTGATATTTTTGGAGGCGCATTAACTTTCGGTGCCTCACGTATTTTGTTAAATACTGATGTAGCTCCTGGTGGTATCTGGACTATTGGTGCGGCGTCAACAATTAACGGCAGCGGCAACGTATTTAATTTTGGTGGCTCAGGGAAGAAGGTTCTTTTGTCTTCTAGTTCATCATTACGTTTTCAGGATGTTACGTTGGCCGAATTAGTAGCTGCTTCAATTGACGCTTCAAGTGCACAAACATTATATTTGTCCGACGTTAAGTTGTTTTCAGATGCTGCCGTTGGTGCATTGCATATACATGGGTCTAGTCAGTCAGGAACACAAGGCGCAGCAATGCTGACTCTTGCCACATCGACGACGGCAGGCAACATTTTTGCAAGCAGTGTGACCTGGGCGAATGGCGTAAACATGGAGTTGCTAAGTGATGTTACCATAAGTGGTTCATCAACATGGACTTTTTCAGATAACACCATAATTGATGGTGGTGGGTTTTCAATGAATCTTGCGGCCGGATCTCTTAGCATTGCTTCTGGTAAAACGCTGACGCTTCGTAATATTGTGTTGACCGGCGTAGCAACTGGATCGTTGCCTGATGGTGGCGGCACTATTGATTTGTCTAATGTCACAGTCGTACTTGGCGCTGCTGATGTTGATTGGAGTACCTATAATACAAGTCTTTCTATAAATGGGCCGATGACTGTTGTCACCGGTTCATATACATTGACAGCGCCTAACGGGGCTTCAGATGGAACGGGTACTGCCACAATTAATGGTGTTACTGTGTACTATGATACACTGGGTGATGTCGATCGTACAAATCTAGTTGGATTCGTATCTTCTGGCGGTGGGCGGATGGTGTGCGTTGAACAACCAAATACTGGTTCTATTGCTGTTACTGCTGCTTCGGATGATCTTGGGGAAGATGAGTGCCTTGCGCCGCTTGATGGTACTGTTGCAGGGCGTACTATAACCTTTAGCTATGCTGGCACAACTGTTTATGATGGGCACGGGCGATCAATTATTTTCCCATATACTTCGGCATCTATGGATACGCAAGTAGTTGTTACTGTTGGTGCAAGTACTACGGTAACAACATCCAATATAATATTTGATGGAATGAAGCCAGGGCATTTGAGCATTGCAAGTGGTGGCAACCTCTATTGGGGCGATGGTTCTTCTATCCGTTTATCAACTGATTGGACAGGCTCTGATGCATTGGCACAAACAATTAAGTTTGGTACGTCAACAAGTGTGAATGGCGAAGTCATGGAGTTTGATCTAGGTGGACATAGTATTGATATGAGTAGCGCAAGTGCTTTGATTGCTTTGCAAGCTGATGGTACCGGGTCTACTTTGCGTATTAAGAACGGTCGCCTTTTGAATCTTTCTGGTACCAAGTTGTCAGCAACTGCTGGTTCAACTATCATTTTGGAAAATGTTGAACTTGCTCTGAGCGTTGCTTCAACTAACTATACTTTTGCAAGTGCGGCGCTTCAGATTGAAGGTAATTGTTTGATTTCGGGCCTTCAGGGGAATTCCTTTATCAATACATCTACTAATAATTTGACTATCACAAAGAATGGTCGGTTAACCTTGCTTGATGGTATAACTTACTACCACAACAATAGTGGAACTACCAATTTTGTTATGACTGACAATAGCTCTCGTCTTGAATTGATGGGGGCAACGTTCAAGGGGTACAATACTGGTAGTACGCCAATCGTGCTTGCGCTTGGTACCTTGGTTATTGACCATAAATCGTATATTCAACCAAATAGCGCTGGTATCAACATTGGTGATGGTTTGAGCGCTGCAAATGACCTAACTATTGAGGTTCGCCCTGGCGCTACAATTGGTGTTACCACTGGTACACTTACGTATGCAAACTATGGTGGATAAGGAGTAGCATTAAAGAGTAGTATTTTGTTATGTAAAGGCAATGGCCGCCGATTTCTTGGCGGCCATTGCCTTTGTAAAAGCATTGAGTAGTGGCGGAAGATTTTTTGTTGATTTCGGAGCGCTATCAAATCTTAATAGTAGCGTGCGTTCTGGTCAAAAAAGAATTTAAAACTTTGGGACAGGTATTCCGACTTCTGGGATTATTACGTATGACAGCTTTATGTAACTGCAAAACATATTTATTGACCGCTGTATCTATATTGTTCTACACAACAGGCCGATTGAACATTTTTTGTAATGTAAAGGGTTGGTATGTGGCATGTAATCGGTTATTTTTTGTTTTTAGCAGCTTTATCTCCATGTGTTAACGCTGGTATTGTATTTGGTGACCAAAATTCTGGTATTGTTATCGAATCCGGCTCATTTGTAGTGAGTGGAAACTTGGTAGTTAATGCGGGAACGGTAGAAGTTACTGATAGCGGTACGATGACGGTTACTGGCTCTTTTGATATATCTAACGGTACCTATATTGACCACGACCAGGAAGTTTTGACCTATGTAGCTGACGCTACACTCACTAAGGACATACATTTGTCTTCGACTAAGCGCTTAACGATTGCAGCGCCAGTGGATGGTACGACTGTTCATACCAATACTATCAGCGGGACTGGTCAAAAAATTTTCTTTGCGGATGCTGCGACAACCCAAATGATAATTGGGGACTATACGGCTGTTATCTTTGATGCTGTGGGCCTTGCTGGATTTAACCCGGGGGCTATTTCTTTGGGTGCTGGTTCTTCGATAGCACTCCATAATGCAACACTTTCTTTGAGTAAGGATATTTCACTTACGTATCCAGTTTCTTTTCTTTGGGGTGGCGAAGGCTATCCAAGCTACTTACAAGCAAATGGAAATGCTATTCTTATGTCTTCGGCAGGTGCGCTTGTGGTGCCCGACGGGAATCAGCTTGTCATAGAAGATGCAAATTTTGAAAATTTGCGTGATTCTCAACTCTATGCCCTTGGTTCGGCCACTATTACGTTATCTAATTGCAATGTTGATACGACCAGTGCTGCACCAGTTACCTTTTCGAGCGGCCAGCTTGAAATAAAGGGTGCGGTGAACCTTTCTGGCACTGGTTCTTTGATATATAGTTCGCCTCAGCCGCTTGTTATTGGCCAAGATAGCTCCATGGTGTTGAATAACATAGGCATGAGTTATACTGGATCCAGTGTCATTTATGGGGGAAGTAAGGCTACTTCAAAAATTATCTTAAATGATGCTGAGCTCACAATTGGTTCTGGCTCGCTAGGGGCTGTAACCATCACTGCGGCAACAGTCACTATGAATGGTAATTCTTTTATCCAAGGTGGAGGGGTTATTGCTGACGCGTGGACTTCTTTTAATTTTGGAACCGGTGACGCCCTTGCTAATAATAGCCAGCTTTTTATTGGAAATGGAAAATCGACGCTGAGTGATATTGTGCTCAATATGAACGATGGAAACATTGGATAAATTTATTAATAAACAAGGAGTGTATGAGTATGAAGCGGTTGGTGTGCCATCTTGTGGCAATGAGTGTGTTGAGCGTTGTGGGATTATCGGGAAGTGAAACGGTTGCTATAGCGCCGGCCACCGTAAGTGGACCTACGCTTAGTTTTCTGGAAAAGCAAGCGCCGTGGCTTCATGCAAGGCTGAATAACTGGCGTCGTTATCTGGCAGAAAAGCCGACAGTAACGCATGTGCGTCCAAAATCAGCAGAAGAAGCTTCATTTCGTTTTAGCCACGCCTGGGCTGCCAATGGCTATAGTGGACAAGGTCGCCGTACCGATGCGTCGGTTGTGCCATTCGGCCGTGATTCGTTTGCGTTAAAAGATGCGTTTGTTGCGAGCAAATTATTGGTGCAAGAAGAAGCAAAAGTCGTGAGTAAGATTAGTGACTCGCAGCCGCTATCTCATAATAGTCGTCACTTTCTCTATCTTTTAGCTGACCAAAAAATTGCATTTCGTATGGCGCAATCACGCCAAGAATTTCAGGCGACGTATAGCCGGTCTTTCTGGGATAACAAGTTGCAATTCCAAGTGCAGGTGCCTGTTGTGCGGCAAGAAACAAATCTTGATTTAGCACCAGCTGCTGAAATTACACGTGAAAACCGTGGGGCATTGGTGGAAGCAACTTCATTGAATAGCTCTGTAGTGCGTAACGCTTTAGGTGAAGCTCGCTCAGGCGGAGCTGCTCCTGGTTTTTACGAATCATACAGCGATATGAACAACTTCTTGCACCACACATTGCAAGATGCGGGTATTAGCTTTACCAAGAAACAGGAAGAAATGGGCGTTGGTGATATCGCAGTTGGATGTCAATATGAGCACACATTGCCATACGTTGATCACTGCCAAGTAGGGGCTCAAATTGTGTTGAATACCGCAAAGAGTCAGCGTCATATTGCGCTCGCAGAACCGATGCTTGGTCATGGTGCAAATCAAATTAAAACAAATGCTCTGCTGAGTTGGCACCGCAGTGCGTATGCCAATCCGTTTGTAGAGATTGCTCTTGGCTATAGCTTGCCAACACACGTGGGCGCACGAGTGCCGTATGCATTGAGCTATGATGGAGCAAGTCATATGGGCGAGCGTCTTTCTGAAGTCTATCCACGCTCGATTGCGTTTAGTGATGTTGTGACGTTGGGCGGAGCTCCGTTTACACACTATCCAGAAAGCCAGGTTCCAGGCTTTGGGTCTGCGTTGCATAAAGTAACGCTTCATAAAGGTCTTTCCTGCTTGTTGCACATGGGTAACGTGATTGAAGAGTGTTTTGGCAAGCCAATGCATTTGTCGATGTCGTATCGTTTTGCCGCGCAGCAACAAGAACGTATCTCTGGTATTGAAGGGGCAGAGGCCTATGCGCCAGAAGTTCTTTCACGTCACACCGGCTCTCGGTCGCATGACCTGCTTATTTCAGCTGGCTATCGCCTGAGCCCATTGTGCAGCATTGAAGGTGGGCTTGAGCAATGCTTTGCCGGTAAAAACGTTGCAAAAAATACACGCGTATGGGGCGGTATGCAGCTTCGGTTTTAGAAAAATGGCTTAGATTCTGTGGAAGAAGGCGCCTGTTTGAACAGGCGCCTTCTTCTTTCTTATTTAATGTTGAAAATAACTCCGCCCATTAGCGAAGAACGTCTGGGGCCGGGGTAGTAGTAGTGAGGAGCTGGATCAAAAAAAGCGCGATAGCATAAAACGCTAGTCCAGCCGACTACAATGCAGACGATCAATTTGGTCAAGTTCATTAGTTTAGGCCAAATTATTTGTGCGGATGGTGATACCAACGAGGATTTTTTTTTGAAGTTGGATAGTTGCTTTTTGCATGGTAGCCTCTTTTTTTTCTAATTATTTGGTAGTAACTACAGCGGTAGCTGCTTCAAAAGCTGCATAAAGCGCTGTTCGCTCCGACGTGCTTGATATGCTCATTTCTTGTATTTGAGCTGCTAACACATTCGCTTCTGGATCTGCATCATCAAAAATTGGTTCAGGTCGCAAGATGTCTACAGGTTTTCTTCCGCGTGCATCTAAAGCATGTATATCAGCGCCATGGCGGAGTAGGAGGGTGAGTGTTGCAGCTCGGTCGATCACTGTTGGTCTGAGTATCTCTTTTTTCTGTTTTGCCAATTCAATAATAGCTGGATTAGTCTCAAGGCCAAGTGTAATGTACGCCTCTGTCTGAGCGTTTAAATCTTGGGTTATGTAGGTAGAAGCGAGAAAATGTAGGGGCGTTGCGTGCTGTCTCTCTGTCTTAGCGTTAGCGTCGGCACCAGCAGCGAGAAGCAAATTTAGGATTTCAGAAGCTCCTCGGAGTGCTGCGCTATGGAGCGCTGTTACGCCGTGCTCACCCTTCTTTTTTACATCTACGCCTGCGTCGATAAAGAGCTGCACGATAAATTCGTCACAAAGTTCTATGAGGTTAATAAGAACGCATGGATTTTCCTCTATTTGCTGGCGGAAGTGGGGGTTGCCAAAATGGAGCAGGGCATGACGCAGGCACGTTTTGGCGATACGGTCATCGTCTGCGAGTTGTCCGGCCATGCTACGAGTGGGCAGCGATTCAAGAATTTGCACCAAATTTTCGCCGATAAAGACTTTGAGTGCATCTGTTGGTACGTGCTCGAGGAGCTTGGGCCATCTACTCTTTAAGTAGTTTGCCGTATCAGCATTCGGGTCGGTTGCAGT
>JAUPVI010000030.1 GCA_030917105.1 Candidatus Babelota bacterium | reverse complement strand
ATTGAAAAGAAAGGCAATCACTCATGACTATGGCCGTTGCATCATTAATAGGCCCACCGAGGCTTGACCCCGACCGCAGCGCTATATGTTTTTCAGCCACAGATAGCACTCCTTCCCCGGCCTGACGAATTTTTTCGGCAATCAAAACCCGCTCAACATTTCTAAAGCCTGAATGATTTTCTCCCTCATACGGGCCACTGAGATAGCGCTGTTGGTTGCTGTAATACGCATATGGATTAGGAATTTTCAACACAACGGAGCTTTTACCATCTACAGCTCTATGTGGAGTAAACTTAATAACAAAAACATGATCAACAGGTATGCCATCGTTCGAGTAATTGTATTTACGCTTAAGGTCTGTCGGCTTCAGAGAACTAGCTACACCAAATTTATTAAATTCTGCAATCAGTCGCTGCTCAAGAGCCAATGTGTTATCGATAAAATAATGCTTAGCCTCCGTAGAAAATTTCGGCAGGGTAACCTCAAAAATGCTAGTCTCTACCCAAAGAGAATCATATGCGCTTCGCTCTCTCAAAAACAACGCCGCCTCAGCTTGATCTCGCTTGAAAGATTCGCAAGAAATTTCTGGAATCTGCCCTATAATATCGGCCATTTTTTCAAATTTAGTTCCCTGCGCATGCGGCGCTGAAACAAACGCCCTTAACTGGTTTTGCTGCCGCTCGCGAGCTCCGTCGTATGACGGCTTGTGTTTCTGAATAAAGCCAACAATCTTCTCAGTAGCATATTCGCGCTGCTGCTCGGTGAACAAAGGAACAATGCCATTCTTTCTAGCAACGGCAGATTTCCTTTCCCGCGCAGCCTCCAACATTTGCTCAAGTTCCTGTACTCGTTGCGTCTCCTTCGCAATAATTTCTGGTGTCACCACGTAGGGCTCGAGGCCCGAAATTGCAACCTGTGACTCAACGCCAGACGCCGCAACATGCGCACCAAGTGCCGTACCTATAGGATCACTCTTCGCTGGCACAACAGCAACTTCCTTTCTATCACGCAACTTTTTAGCCAACAACGCGGTCGCAACAAGCCCTGCAACGACCAACACCGCCTTCTTCCACGCAAATCGACCGGCTCTCGCATGCTGTATAAACGCTTCAACAGCAGCCCTGTCTGCACTGTCACGCTCACCTCCACGAGCCAAAGCACGCACAATCACTTTCATCTGCTCTGTAAAGTCGGACGGACAAGACTCTTGGGTACAAAGACAGGCACATACCGATTCAAATCGTTCTGCAAGCTGCGCGCTATCAGTGCGACCCCGCAAAAGCTCACAAACAGCTTGATACTCACCGTACAGCGCACGGTTCTTTCCAAAAACTGAGGCCTCACCTGGCTCAACCGCCCCAAGCACCCCGGAACCAAATAAAGAACAACTCATAATAAAAACCAGAAATTTTTTCACGCACACCCCTTAAACTAAAACGCTTCTTTTATTATTAATAGTAGACAATTTCTTTAAAAAAAACAACTATGGGCCCCAAATAAACCAAAAAGCCACTGCACCGGTCACTTCTGAGCAAAAATCAACGAGTTGTTTGACTTAGCAAACGCGAATATGTAATAGTCACGGTAGTAAGTACAATACTGTTTATTTAACACAAAGAAGGGGATATCATTATGAAAAATATCATGCTCGCGCTTGTAGTGGCCGGCCTTACAGCCTCAGTAGTTGTAGCAGAAGAACAAATGGAACAAGTAGCGCAAATGGAACAAATGGCTGTCGAACAACGCGACATCGTTTTGTTTGAAGTAGCTGTTGACACCGCAATGGGTACCGTTGACGTTACTGCAGAAGTTATCCCAAGCGCAGACCTTGTAGCAACAGCTGATGCTTCAGAAGAAGTAGCAGTAGCTACTGAAGCTTCACGCGAAGTTTGCTGTGACGACGACGCAGAGTAAGACGTAACTCGACAAAAATGACAAAAAGGCTCCGGAATCCGGAGCCTTTTTTCTATTCACTATATCCCTCATGCTCAATCACTTTTGCGAGTGACGAGTCACCGCTCTGTGTGATACACCCTTTTTTCATAATGTGGACTCTGTCCGGCACTATATAATCAAGAATCCGGTTGTAATGGGTAATCAGCAAGATAGCCATATCAGGATTTTCTTTTTTTACCGTAACCAACGCATTACATACCCGACGCAACGCATCCACATCCAAGCCAGAATCAATCTCATCCAAAATCGCTAGCTTCGGCTGCAACACCGCCAGCTGTAAAACCTCTGCCTGCTTCTTTTCCCCACCGGAAAAACCTGCATTCACGCCGCGCTCTACAAAGGAAGGATCCAAGCCCAAAAGCGTCAATTTTTGCTGTATCAAGTCATGGAATGCCTTTATGCCTATCTGCTTGTCGGTGTTTGCATAGCGAGCATTATACGCTGTTCGCAGCAAATCTTTCAGCGGCAAGCCTTCAATCTCATACGGATACTGAAAGGCCAGGAACATCCCTTTGCGTGCCCGCAAATGCGTAGCCACATGACCAATTTCTTCGCCATCAAACACAATAGAACCACCAGTCACAGTGTATGACGGGTGCCCCATCAACACCTGAGCAAGTGTGCTTTTGCCTGAACCATTCGGCCCCATAATGGCATGCACCTCTCCCGGCTGCAAAGACAAATCAACACGCTGGAGAATCTGAGTGTCTTCAATCGCAGCCCCTAATCCCACAATCTTCAGCCGCGCCGGCATCGTAGTGATACTCATAAAAACCCCATATTTAGTAACTTTTTAAAGATCAGAGCAGTCTACAGGAATAGAGGCAAAGAAAAAAGGGCGGAATAAATCCGCCCTTTTTTCACGTATGCCACCGTAAAGGCGACATAAGTAGAGGAACATTATGACTGCGTGTCCTCAGCAGTAATTTCTACTTTCTTGCGCTCACCATCACAGCAGCACACTTTAGACCGCACGCACTTTCTGCCCTTTGAACAGGTGCGACATTCTTTACCTTCATCAGAAGCTAAAGCACCACCAGCAACTGCGCCGCCAGCAGCACCAATACCGCCACCAAGTAAGGCATAACCTGCACTACCACCTGAAGCAGCAGCACCGACAGCAGCACCAAGGCCACCGCCAATAAGCCCGCCAATTAACGCTGTTCGTTTTTGTTTTTCGGTGCAACCACCAACAAAGCCCAAAGCTCCGGCCACGCTGGCAAGAACTGCCAGACGAATTATCACATTTTTCATCGTATACGCTCCTTTATATCTCGTATGTCTTTAGAGTTCGTGTTAAAACTCTATAATTACAATACGAAAACTTACGGAGAGAAAACAATGGTTTTAACGATGTTTTTTATTTTTAGATCATTACGAGTGATGATTGCGGTACCCAACCAAGGCGCTGGCCGTCAGTAATTTTACACCACGGCAAACCATTCGAAAGCGCGGCTACATCGGCGCTATGCACCGGCGATGGGGGAGCTATTTTACCCAGCTCAGTAAAGCGCTCATCAGGGCCAGTTCGAAGAGTCACTGATTGCATTACAATAGCAGAAACAACACTGCGATGCCCCATACTCCACCAAGCAAACCCACCAAAAAAAAGGACTCCGAAGAAAACAACCACCAGAAAACCATATGACTTATACTGCCACCAAAGGCGCGCCCGCCAGGCGCCCAATAATAGAAGGAGCAATAAGCAGACTTGCCACACTAATGGTGGAATAGCCGCACAGGAGGTAGCCACATACCAGGATGGGATTGGCGTTGTTGAATGCAGGCCAGCCTCCGCCTCAAGGGCATAGATACGCATTGCTATTTCGTAGTACGAAAGCCAATACAACCCACGAGCGGCTCGGTACCAATGCCGTAACCCAGTTGCATAGTTCTTGCCCCGGACCGCGCAGTCCCCCATCCGTACCAACATCCCCGGGGTAGGATCTTCTTCTTTCTCATAGGCTGCAAGTGCCGCGCTCCACTTTTCATGAGCATAGAGGGCATCTGCGCCTTCATCGGCAGCAATGGCACTAGTGTCACTCATTAGTAAAAAGATAAGTAATAAGTTTTTAAGCATAACGATACTCCTTCTATAACCATTGCCCGCATTATCCATCACTGCACCTACTTTTGACTCAACTGCGCCACCACCATCTCATACCAATACAGTGTCTTATCGAGTAATTCAGTCTTCACCGCCTCTTTCATCATTTGCTGAGCAAATGCAGCCTGACTACATCGATCAATATAGTCGGCAAACCCTTCACTGCGCTCCATGTCCCAGCCCCAGTCTGCAGTACGACGCTTTACGCATTCCGCATCAATCTGCTCCGTATCACAATGCCATGCACGTGCCAGAAGCTTAATAAAGAACGCATGAATTTGTCCCACTTCCTGCGCATCAATGAGTACAAGTAATCGAGCCCGCTGCCGCTTTGCATCTGAGGTAATACCCAACAATTCAATCATTCCCCAGACACCACGAGCCAAAAGGTCACGCAGAAGGATAAAGAATATGGCCAGCGCAAAATAAATCACCCACCACCACGGAATCACTGGCAAGGAAGCGCCATCATATATCTTGGTCACTTCAGGTTTTTTCTCTTTTGGTTCCTGCCCTGCTGGCCCTGCCGGCTGCTCAGTTCCTACAATCTTTGCCTTTCGGACCTGTATCGTCACCGGATCAGTAGAAAGAGTAATGTACTCTCCCTGCTGTGTATCAAAGTAAGTAAAGCGCTGTGCCGGAATTTCATGCACTCCCGACTCCCCAATTTGCACCACATACTCAAACGACTTTACCCCCTTTTGCGGTATCGCCAAATCAGGGGAAAAAGAAGCAGTGGACGGATACACTTCCATTGTTTCTGGAAGCTGTAACATCGGTGCAGTAATTGCATCAAAGTTGCCTCGCCCTATAATGGCAAACGTCACCATGACGGGTTCATTTAGCTCTACAAGCTGTTTGTCAGCGTGCAATGCTACTCCCGTAAATTGGCCAACACCATCAACAGGGACTTTGCTCAGCGGCAAAGGCTTAACCGCAATGATTGTACTATTAGATCGCACACTACGCTTTTTTCCCTGCGGCCCAAAAAAGCCTCCCCAGAGCCCTCCAGCAAATGGATCGTGATTATCACTTTCTGGCACAACAAAGACTCCTGTTGCCGGCCCAACAGTATAGGTCCCTGGCACATCAGCACTCAGGCTATATACTTGCTGCGTCAACACTTTAAGCTGCCCATTTACCACTTTTTGTGAGGAAGTTGGACTCCCTACTTGTTGCGCTTGCATTTTGCCAAAGGCGGGTGGCTGTAACCCGCGCTCCATAACCTGACCGTTATCTTCCATCACAACAGTTAATGTAACCGGTTGGCCAACATAGACTTCGTGAGTATCAACATCAATAGAACAGGCCAACGCTTGCCGCGCAGCCCCGCGCTTACCCGCAAATTGATCATACGCTGCGGGCTCAACAACCCGTACTTCTACCGCATTGCTCACAATTTGCTGCCCATTTTCATCGAGAGACGCTGGCCCCAGCTTAAATGTCCCCACCACTAATGGCCGTAAGTAGTAAGTATTAGTTACGGAAGAAGTACTCCGTCCATTTTCCATAATCATGCTATTTGAGGTGCCCCCACGTGTGAGCTCAAAATTATCGCTGTCTTGCACTCCATAGATTACGACCTGGCCTAAATCACCATCATCACGCACTACCTGCAAAACATAATCATCCCCTTGACACATAACCATCACGGGAGTGCCCGTATCTTCCTGCCGCCCTTGCAGCCCACCTTTTACCAGCAATCGCAGCCCGGCACTCACTGCAGATATGTGCATTATCAAAACCGCAAAAATAATCAGCTTCACTGCATATTTATTCATCATTCCCTCGTATTTTTACCACTGATTATAGCGTTTGTTCTCACCAACCTGCGCAGCACTTTTCTTAAGTAGCTGCTGTTTTTGCAAGGCAGCTTCATTTTGTTGGAGGCGATCCAAAAGCACAAGCGCACGTTTTTTTACCATTTCAGCATTTGCGTCATACTCTTGCGGCGCGGCGGCAACCATTTGCTCCTCTCCTTCTGCTGGCGCTTCAGAAGAAACATTTTCATCAGCCGCACCTACTGCTGGCTGCTGTTTCTGCTCATCTTCTCGATTGCCCGCACCCTGCTCTTGATTGCCGGTTTTCTCTTCTTCGGCTTTGTCAGCGCTACAAGGCTGTTCTTTTTCATCAGTCCCCTGACGCTGTTCTTCCTGGCAAGATTGCTTTTGCTGATCTTTGCCTGGCTGCTTATTCTTGTCGGCCCCTTTCTCATTTTTTTTGTTTTCTTTACCGTCCTGAGACTGCTGGCCGTCATTTTGCTGCTGGTCTTGCTCACCATCCCCCTGCTGATTCTCATCTTGGGATTTATCTTGCCTATCCTGCTCTGGCTTATCTTTCTTATCTTTTTTATCCTCGTTTTCTTGCTTGTCTTGCTTATTTTGCTGCTCTTGCTTCTTCTCCTCTTCTTGCTGATTTTTACGCTGCTCAAGAAGCGCACGCAAGCGATCAACAATTTTTTTACGTTCACGAGCCGCTTCATGTTCGGCATCAAAGACTAATACGTTCCCGTAACGATTGCTCGCATCAACCGCACGCTTAATAGCGGTATTTAACGCTTCATCCTTGAGCTCTTTTTGCTCTTTCAGCATCCCAAAAAGCTGTAACGCCGCCGTGTCTGCCCAACAAAAATAGGCCGGCACAATGGCATTGTTTTGGCGATCATACAGATCAACAGCCAATGAGAAATGTCGCTCTGCTGCTGGATACTGTTTCTGTTCTAAAGCAGCAATACCAAGATTATAGCTCGTAACCGGGTTCAACGGATTATCAAGCTGCTCTGCTAAGAAGTGAGCCGTGCTTGCTTGCGCACTGCCAGCAAGAAGGACTAGAAAAAACAATAAGAAACGTAGCGACGAAGCAATCCAACTAAACTGCATATAAAACATTGTTACACCTCATTCTACAACAACCATTCCAACAACAAACATCCCCAGGTTACCGCCAAAAAAAACGGGTACCGGTCATGATAATGCGATATCTGTCGCTCTTCCAATTGCTCCCGTTCATACGCAGAAAGTACATTCACAATCCGCATAATATCACCGTCATCTTGCGACACCCGCTCATAACGTCCGCCAATGCCAGTAGAAAGTTCTTTAAGAAGCTCCTCATTGAGCGCACTGGTAGCCACTGAACCATCGCTATTCTTTGCATAACCAGTCATAACACCACGTGCATCATAAAGCGGTACCGGCGCTCCTTGCGCAGTACCAATTCCCCAAGCAAAAACCGTTATCTTTTCTTTTGCAATAGTAGAAGCAAGTTGCTTCTTATTCGAAGCAAAGTCTTCCCCGTCAGTAATAAGCAGCAAAAGCTTATTTTTGCGGTTTTCGCTGCGATTAAAGATCTCAACAGCCTTATTCACCGCCGTCCCGATTGCGGTGGTACCAGAAGAAATAGACTCGGTCGTTACCTGATCAAGAAAGAGCAAAAAGGTTTGATAATCGGCTGTTAATGGACATTGCACAAAGGCGGTCCCGGAAAATAAGATAAGCCCAACTCGCTCAAAAGAAAGTCGCTCAAGCAACTTACGTATCTTCAGCTTCACAAACGCCAGGCGATTTGGCTTTACGTCTTGCGCCTGCATGCTACCAGAAATGTCCAAGGCAATAAGAACATCGCGCCCTTCCTGGACGACAGAAACATCCTTCTTACCCCATTGCGGCTGCATAAAAGCAATTGCCATACAGACAAGGCCAATACTCAAAAGAATTGCCCGAAGCACCATGCGCCACGATGCAAAACCGGGAAGCACTAAGCGACCATGTGTCGGATGCACAAGAAGGCCAACTCGTGCTCTCTGCTGAAAGCACCACACCCAAATAGCAGCAATAAGTACTACCATCAATGGCACACACCAAATGCGCTCAGGCGCTCCCCATAATAAAAAATGCTCAAATCCGGCATCGTAGTTCATACCAACCCTCTCCACACAAACATTCGTAATGCCAACTCAATTACTACGCACAACAGCGCAAACCAGGCAAACCAACTAAATGCCTCATGATACTGCTGAAACAATGTTGTTTTAATCTCAGTCTGCTCAAGCTTATCAATAGTTGCATACGCATTTCGTAACTCTTCTGGAGTATGAACCCGATAGTGATGGCCGCTTGTGCCCACAGCCAGTTTTTTAAGCATAACGGTATCAACCTCGCTTGGCACTTGTGCCACACGACCAAATTGATCATACGCATACGCCGTATTCGCGCGACCAACACCAAGCGTATAAATCTTTATGCCAAATTCCTGCGCTAAAGAAATCACCGTATCTGCATCAATTGGGTCATTGGTTGATGGAACCCCATCGGTTAGCAACACAATAATTTTGCTCTTAGCAGTCGAACTACGTAACCGATTAATAGCGGTGGCAAGGCCGGTAAAGAGAAGCGTATCATTGGGATCAATATCGCCAAGCTCTATCTCTTTTACTGTATTAAGTAACAGCGGTTTGTCTAACGTAAGTGGTATTTTTGAGAGCGCCTGCGACGCAAAAAGCACAATACCTATCGGATCATTCGTACGCTTTGCGATAAAAGAAAGTGCTTCCTTTTTTGCTGCATCAATGCGGGATGTGCGATCCTTTAGATCGTCAAAGAGCTCCATACTCCCTGAAACGTCAATAGCCAGCACAATATCAATTCCTTTAATATGCATGTCACGCTGTGTATCGAGCCATTGCGGTCGAGCTATCAATAATGCAAGAATCAGTAATACAACAAAGCGAAGAAGAAAAAGAATATGCCGCACCGGCATTTTCAGACCGGCATGCTGCTGTTTTATTACCGTTGCAAGTGCATAGCGATAGCGAATTTTCTTTTTAATCCATAACACATAGATAGCGCCAAGTACGGTTATTCCACATACCCACGGCAGAATCCATGCATATGCAAATACAAGATTCATCATAGAAACCCTTTTTAGATCATGACTCTTTTGTTTTGCTCACAAACCATCCTCGCACACGTTCTACAAAATGCTCATGCGTTTCTTGTGGCGCACGAACAAAGGCGGGACCAACCTCAATAGAGAGAGGTATTGCGCTCTGTATAAGAACGCTATCTTTTGGATAAGCTTTATGCGC
>JAUPVI010000029.1:1246-9195 GCA_030917105.1 Candidatus Babelota bacterium | reverse complement strand
TTTTTGGTGCTGAACTCTTCAGTTTTTGGGCTATAGATTTGAGTTCCAATAACGTCAGCAGGCAACAAATCGGGAGTGAATTGAATGCGTTTGCAATCAAGGCCAATGGCTTCTGCGATAGCGGTAACGAGAGTGGTTTTTGCAAGCCCAGGCACCCCTTCTAAAAGGATGTGGCTGTTGCAAAGAATACCAATAAGAATGCGGTCAATTACCTGCTCTTGACCTATGACGCGCTTCTTTATTTCTTGCTTGAGGGTTTGCCAGCGGGCAGCTTCTTCTTTAATATTTTCTATTACTTCTGGTGCAACGATTTTGCTCATATGTTCCCCTGTAGTGTAATGTTATTTTCTTTTTAAAGAGATGTTGGGTATATACCAGAAAATGGGGGCGATATGCAATAGGATGGCGTGCTACTTCGCCTTCTCCGAAATCATGGTGATTGGCCCTTGAGAAAGGCCACGGATGAATTGGTGGATATACGGATTCTCTTCTTGCCAGATTGTTTTTGCGTCGCCAACATAGAGAATGCGGCCCTCATGGAGCATGGCAACTCGGTCGGCGTAATTAAAAACATCCGGATCGTGTGAAATTACTACGGTGGTTGTCTTGTTTTCGTCATGCGTTTTGCGCATTAGTTCATGAATCATGCGAACTGAAATCGGGTCCAGGCCGGTTGTTGGTTCATCGTAAATGAGGATTTTGGGCCTACGCATAAGAGTGCGCGCCAAGCCTACCCGCTTTTTCATACCACCGGAGAGTTCTGATGGGTACCGGCTTGCGATGGCGGGGTCAAGGCCGACAGAAAGCAGTTTGTCTTTAACAAGAGGCAATACCTCTTTTTCAGTCATGCCAGCCTCAATCAGGGTAATGCCAACATTTTCAGCTACGCTGAGAGAATCTAGAAGGGCGGCAAATTGGAATACATAGCCGCATGATTGAAAAACTTTGTCTTGAGCTTCGTGGCCCTTGGCAGTAGTTAGATCGGTGTCATCTACAATAACAGTGCCGCTATCTGGCTTAATGAGGCCGATCATTTGCTTGAGAAGGACTGATTTCCCTTCGCCGGATCGACCAATAATAGCGAGGAATTCTCCCTCAACAATGGACAGATTGAGGTCTCGGCTAATGACTTTTGGACCGAAGGCTTTGTGAAGATTAATTAGCTTTATGATGTATTTTGTTGTCATAGCGCGCTCGAAATTGAGTCAAGAATGTAGTCAGCTATAAGCGTTGTAAGGCAGGCGGTCACCACGCTTTGTGTGGTTGAATTTCCTACTTCTCGGGCGCCGCCGCGGGTATGATACCCCTTAAATGTGGCGATACTACCGATTAAAAATCCAAAGACAATCGACTTGAGTAAGCCGTGAACAATGTCTCCCGGGACCACGGTTTGCTGAATTGACGAAAGATAGAGCTCATGGTTAACCTTTAGTACCATGACAGCTATTACGTATCCACCAACAATACCGCACAAAGAGCAAAACATTGAAGCCAGCGGCATTGCAATGGTTGTAGCGAGGATGCGTGGTACGACTAAGTATTGTTTTACATTGAGACCAAGGGTGCGTAAAGCATCAATTTGCTCCGTAATTTGCATGGTTCCGATTTCAGCAGTCATTGCAGAGCCAGCTCGGCCGGTGATCATGATGGCTGAAAGCATAGGGCCGAACTCTCGAACCATTCCCATAAACACAACTGGTCCCACGAATTGGAAGGCACCAAAGCGACTGAGGCCAAGATGGGTTTGGATGGCGAGTACTGAGCCTACGGCAAGCCCTGTCGTGGCGATAACTGGGAACGAGTTCACACCGATATAGTTAATTTGCGCCAGGAGCTTGCTAAGGTTAACTCCATGCTCAAGAAAAGAGCGGATTGAATCATATAAAAAGAGAGCAAATACCCCACACCGATGTACAGCTTGTTGGGTGTACGACCCCAAGGTGTTAATCGCGTCTAGTATCATAGGTGTGTTTCTCTCTTAAGAATAAACTTACTCGATTGGTGTTGGTGCCGACTGTTCTGCCACAACGATACGGGTTGAGTCAAGTTGTCGCATTTTTAGCACCGTCAGGCTGAGTGAGCCGATAAGGAAAATAGCACCGAAAACCCATGTTATTTTTTGAAAGAAGGTTTGTCCGCCAGAGCCGCCAAAGAGAGTTTGGGTGCCGCTATGGAGCGCGCCAAGGCCCATGTCGCCCTTGCCTTGCTGAATCATAACCAAGACGCCGAGAACGAAGGCACAGAAAATAAAGAGCCCAACAAGTAAAGAAATGATCATGAAAACCTCATTTTTATAAAGGATTAAGAGATGAAATTAGAGCAGGCAGTCTACTAACTTTTTAGGCATATTCAAATACTAGGGACAAATTCCTTGGTTTTTTTTATAGATCAGCTATGTTAGGGCCACCTTAGTAGTACGAGTGCACCATCCAGCAGGAGTTTTTATGAATATTCGTCTAGTCGTCTTTTATGCGTTGCTTCCATTGTCTTTGTCGGCAACCGGCCCAGTAATAAGTCGCTATATTCCCTTATTTATCTCAAGTTCTGCTCAGGCGGTTCAGATGCCCTTATTGCGCCCGACTTTTTCAGTAACGACGCGAAATGGGCATGCCTCTAATTCTTCTAGCTTCGTTAATGAACCGCAGGAGATGTATAAATTTGATGGCCTTATGGAAATGGGTGGGCTCTATGATTTTCATGAAATTGCTTGTTCGGCCAAAGAAGCGGTGCCGGGTATTGTTTCGCCGTTCTACCGTGAAACAGGGGCCGATACTTTGGCCTCACGACAACTTCTTTTTGGCGCACAAAGCAGTGTTTCTTACTACGGTCTCGATTTGACCGCCGAACTTCCTCTTTCTTCTCGGGTAAAATGTGGTTTTACCGTGCCGCTGCTTCATGTTGAGGCTCGCCAGCGATATGATTTCCCTATTCTTTCGGCTGACAATATGGTTTCTTTTGCCCAAGTTGAGCAGACACATCGGTTGCGCCAGCTTTTGCATCAAGACTTGGGAATGGTTCAGAAGGATTGGATTATAAACAACGTTGGGGATTTGAGTTGTTGGATTGAGTATGCGCAGAGCTGGAGCTATATTTGGTTGCTGCGTGCTCTTCAAGTTGGTGGTCGACTCAGCATCAGTGCTCCTACGGCAAAAACAGAGGATGTGGCGTATCCAGCCTCCTTTGCGTTGGGAAATCCCGGCTCATGGGGGATAGGGCTTTCTTTGGTGCCACGTGCTGAGATTAAAGAGGCGATATGGCTTCAGTCTCCAGTTAGTCTTGTAGTGCAAACGCCCTCCTTGCGGACTCAGCGGTTGCCGGTCTATGGAGAGCCTCTGCAATTTGGGGTGCTTCAAGGATTAGTGCGGACGGTTCCGGGGATTACTGTTTCGTGGGAACCAACAGTTATTTTTCAACATTTTATCGACAACCTCCACCTGTTCGGGGGGGTGTCTATAATGAAGCACTACAGCGATGCAATGACTGATCGCCGCACAAATCAAGCAACGCCAAGTTATCTTACTCGCACTACCGTGCCACAAGGCTCGCATGTAGGGATTCCGAGTGGTATTGATGGATCCTTGCTTGCGCCTAGGGGCCAAGCTGGTCTTGCGCAGTTGCAGCAGGTACAGAAGAAGATTTACAGTAGCTGGCAACGCACTTACCTTATGCTTGGTGTTCAGTATGAATTGGTCGATCTGTTTGCAGGGGTTAAGTACGCCCCGACGCTTAATTTGAATTTTAATTATTGTGTTGGCGCGACTCGCGCAGCACGGATGCACCAAATATCGGCAGGCTTGTCCTGGAGGTTCTAGTTTTTATGGGTTAATAACGATTTTCGATCTGGTCTGCAATGAGGACTGGCCAAAGAGTTGTTTTGGCGAATTCGTTAGTTCCGTAAGAAGAGTCGATTGAGCGTTGTGGGAAGTAAATTGACATGCCGCTTGCGCGGGCAAGGTAGCGGCCTGCGGTATTAATGGTGATGGTGCTTTTTATCGCTGCAAGCCCGTCTGTGAGAGAAGTTTTTATTTTTCTGAGGAGCTCAGTATCGATTCTTGGGATTGCTATGTTTCGATTGCTTTGGTTGTCGAGGACGCAGTTAACATTTTTGAGAAGTTCTTGATAAAACGACTGAAGGTCGATGTAATCAGAGAGGCTGAATGATAATGCTTGGAATTTTGCTTGCTGAATGAAAGTTTTCATGCGCTGAGGATCTTGTTTTTTTGCGGTCATCAAGAGGGTAACAAGGTTGTCGATGTGCTCCTTAATGGTGGTTATCTTGCTGAGGTCAACACAGGATTGTGTGAAGTAACTTGTGCGGCTTAGGTAATATTGTTCATATGCTTCGACGATGATTTTTCCGAGATCTTTTGCGGAGGTTTGTTTTGTAGAGAGTCGTTCTATTATGTCGCCGTAGGGCCAGCCTTGAGCGAATTCAAATTCTTCTGAGGCCACAAAATAGTTCGCAAAGTCTTTTAATTGATCGGCTACTTCTATCATGCCCATGAGGCAAGCATCCATCCCTATTAAGTCGATTTTTTTGCCCCCAAGAAGCTTTGTTGATATGGTTTGCAGGGTATTGCGAAGTTCTTCGTTAGAAAGGTAGGTGTGGCGTTCGTCATCAAAAAGAATGCTGCGATCGGTTGGAATGCTATTTTTTGTTGCTCGCGAAAGTTCTTCTTCTGGGTTTCCGGTCAAATAGCCGGTGCGCCAATTATTATTCATATTTCGTAAATAGGCTGGTCGGTTGCGTTCTTGGACTGGATCTAGGCAGCCGTAGCCATGGTTCCAGAAGATAAAGGCGTAATGTTCAGCCGGGTAGTTGGTTACCGCCCAGTTGGCAGTGTGCACGACTTCTTCGGCGATAGTGGATTTGGTTGTCCTGGCTGAAACCTCTTCTATGACACAACAGCCTTGTTCAATACGATATTTCCATGACTTATCGCCAGTTTTATGGAGGTCTACAAGTAAGTTAACTCGGGCCGATGAGCCCCAACGCATCATTTCCTTCATGTTTTTATGGGCAAAGCTTTCTAGATTGTTGCTCGCTTGGACAAGAATAATAATGGTCCATTCTGCTTTTGCCCGCGGCGTTTTTGCTTTGGATTGAAGGGCGAAATTTTGTGAATTATTCTTTTTAGCGTGGCGGTTTTGATTAAAGCGGTTGCTACCTTCAATAAGGCGCGTTTCCGTCTCAACTGGCTCAAGGTTGCATGGGATAGTTTCATTAAAAGCATCGGCTTGACCAATAAAAGTTGTCAGGCAGAAAAGAAACAAAATAAATTTTATTGCATTTTTCATATGGCCTCATTGCATTGTATCCGCGCGGAAAAAGCGGCCACAAAGGGTTTATTTTGGTAGCTTTGATCTCTACTAGCTTAATTAATTTTCAACAAGAAAATGAATGGTACTGGAAAAATCGCTTCTATCGCCGCAATAGATCGAACGAAGCGTTTTCGGCATTTGAGCAGGTATTTTTTTTTGTTTTTGTTATAATGACGGCGCTTTTTAACTATTTTTTAACTCTTGTTTTGCAAGGATCAGCGCGATGGCAGCATATAATCATGAACTTATTGAGAAGAAGTGGCGGGCTTCTTGGGAAAAAGCGCCTTACTTACGCTCAAAAGGGGTTGATGAGGCTAAGACTTTCTATTGCCTTGACATGTTTCCGTACCCATCCGGGTCTGGCCTTCATGTTGGCCACTGGAAAGGGTATGTTTTTTCAGATGTGTATGCCCGTCGAAAGATTTTAGAAGGGTATAATGTTCTCCATCCGATGGGGTGGGATGCTTTTGGGTTGCCAGCTGAAAATGACGCTATTAAGAAGAAAATTCATCCTGCGGCAGGAACGGCGAGCAATATTGCGACCTTCAAGCGTCAATTAGCGACTATCGGTGCGGTGTACGATTGGTCAAAGGAGCTCAATACGACAGACCCTTCGTATTATAAGTGGACTCAATGGATCTTTTTGCAAATGTATAAAGCTGGCCTTGCATATGAAGACTTTATGCCTATTAATTGGTGCCCAAACTGCTTGACTGGTCTTGCAAACGAGGAGGTTGTTGGTGAGGGGTGCGAGCGCTGTGGCGCGAAAGTTGAGCAAAAAAGCATTCGCCAGTGGGTTCTCAAGATTACCTCGTATGCAGATAAATTGTTGCAGGGTCTCGATTCTTTGGAATGGCCCGAGAAAGTTAAGTTGATGCAGAGAAATTGGATTGGCCGTAGTGAGGGATTGCTTTTTACCGCTCCCGTTAAAGGCTTGTCTATGACAATTCAAACATTTAATGCTCATTTTGAGGCGTTTGCCTCCGATACTTTTGTTACTATTGCTCCCGATCATGTATTGCTACCGGCGCTGCTGGAAGGGGTGGAAAACCGGGATGAAATTCAGGCTTTTTGTGAACAAATGCTCGCGCGGCGCGAAGCCCGCGGTCGCTCAGAAGAAACAGAATCTGAAGGGATTTTCACTGGTCGTTATATCATTGATCCGGTGAGTGGAGATGATTTACCGATTTGGGTGGCAAGCTTTGTTATTCGTGACTATGGGACCGGCATTGTTAAATGCTCTGCTCACGATGAGCGTGATGTTGCTTTTGCGAAAAAATATAATATTCGTTTAAAGCCGGTGCTTTTTCCTGCTGATCCGATGGAAGCAGAAAAAGTTGCACGGCTTGAATACTGCTATACCGACATGGTAAATGGTGTTCTGCGCGCTCCAAGTGCGTTTGCTGGTCGTGTGGCTGGTCAGTGTCGTCAGGAAATCGCTCAATATTGTCAGGACAAGGGGCTTGCAACATCTAAGGTTAGTTTTCGCTTGCGCGATTGGATTTTCTCCCGTCAGCGCTATTGGGGTGAGCCGATTCCGCTTGTGCATTGCTCTGCGTGTGGTGAGGTTCCGGTGCCTGAAAATGAGTTACCAATTGCTTTGCCTGACGTAGAGAATTATGAACCGACTGGCACTGGTGAGTCGCCATTGGCTGCCATTGACTGGTGGGTGAATACGACCTGTCCACAATGCAAGGGGCCTGGTAAGCGCGAAACAAACACAATGCCTCAGTGGGCAGGTTCTTGCTGGTATTTCCTTCGGTATCCAAATCCGAATCTCGAAACAGCTGCATTTAGCAAAGAAGACATGGAAAGATGGTTGCCGGTTGATTTGTACGTGGGTGGCGTAGAGCATGCCATATTGCACCTACTCTATTCTCGCTTCTTTATTCATGTATTGCATGATTTGGGATACCTACAGTTTTCCGAGCCGTTTAAGCATCTCTTTAATCAGGGCATGGTTTGTATGCGGTCGCCAAAGACTGGTCGTGTCGAAAAAATGTCAAAATCCAAAGGGAATGTGGTTAATCCCGATGAGATTGTCCAAGAATTGGGTGCAGATACACTACGGATGTACATGCTCTTTATGGGCCCGCCCGAATTAGATACTGAATGGCAGATGGAGTCCATTAAGGGAGTTCATGGGTTTATTGGGCGGTTGTGGGTTTTCTTAACCAATTCTGAAAATCGCTGCGATAAGGCGACGCCGGAGTCATACAAAGCATTCCATCGCTTCTTAGCTGCGTATACTCAGCGAATCGACCAATATAAGGTTAATACAGCCGTTGCGTCTCTTATGGAGTACCTCAACGTTCTAACAAAGAACAAGTTTCAGCTTGATGATAACTTATTAAGGCAATTTTTGACTGCTCTTTCCGTAATGACTCCTCATGTTGCGTCAGAGTTGCTTGAATTGTTGTTGGGCGTTTCGCTTGAAGAGTGCGTGTGGCCGGCCGCTGATGCACGTTGTCTCTCTGATGAGACAGTGGTGATAGTTGTACAGGTAAATGGTAAGTTGCGTGCGCAGTTGACGGTTGATCGGTCAATTTCTCGTGACGATCTTGTAGCGCGCGCAGAAGAGGTCGCGTCTCGCTGGTTAACTGGTACTGTGGCAAAGACGGTGGTGG
>JAUPVI010000029.1:0-1236 GCA_030917105.1 Candidatus Babelota bacterium | reverse complement strand
TTGTGAAAGAATAATAGTTTTGATTGTGGTACATATACGGTTATTTCTTGTAATAGCGCTGATTTTGTCTACAGAACCAGCGCTATTTGCCTCTGAAGAGTCGAACGTTTTTTCGGAGTTGTTGCAGCTCTCTCAGAACAAAAAATTTCTTTATGAACAGACTGTTGTGCCATCGTCGTTGCGCAAGTTTTTCATACCTCTTTCTTTAGTGTATGAGAATACTATGCCATTAGAAGATTGGTGCACACGAATCAATAGGCTTTTGGTTGGTTTGTCTTTGCCAACCTCAGTTCACTATGTGGCGCGTAAATATGCTCCTTCTGTGTATGCGCTCATTGACTCTATGTGTGCAACTATGAGCATAGAAACGACGCTTATTTTTGTAGCGCGCAGAAGCAACAAGCATATTAAGGCAGTTGAGGCATTTTCACTTGGCGGCGGGTTTAATGCCTTGGTATTTAGCCATGTATTTGTTGGACGTCGAACCGGATGCGAAATACGGGCTGTTGTTGCTCGTGAATTAACTAAACTGGCGCGTCGACATTGTGAAAAGAAGAATCTTGCGCGTAAAATTTGGTGGGGCTTGGCTGGCTCTATTGCTGCGGTGGGAGCGGTAAGTTGTCTACAGATCGCTATGAAAAACGGCGATTGGTGGCATCATGCTAAAGAACTTATTAGCTATCATTCAACATCAGGTTTAATTTCTCTTTTGGGGGTCGCCGGATGTGGATTAACGGCAGAAATTATTGATATGTATTTGAGCAGGAAATATCAGCGCGAAGCGGATTCATTCGCGCTCAAAGCATTTGGTGGGCGGCGACAAGAGTATCTTGAAGCGCTGAAGAGTATTGAAATTGATGAGGCACTACGAAGGCAACGCATTGACCATCACTATGCTGATTATTATGGGTATGTCGAGGCAAAAATCTCAGAGATTGACGATGCAGTGTACCCACGAGTAGTGACATTTCTAAAGAATGAATTACTTATGCATCGTAAGCGGCAAATAGAAATGCCCGCTATGTTACAAAAAGCGGGCATTTTCGATACGTGGTCTTCTTTAGATGAACGAGTAGCTTACGTGCATGAACATGCATCTCTTTTGTGCGATGACATTATGCGACCAAAGAGCTATATGCCTTCTGAAGATGATGTAGTCGTGTAAGCGTTTGATTGATCCAGTGTTGGTATCGTGAAAAACTGATACGCAAAGAAATTTCTATTTTTTTTGTTTGA
>JAUPVI010000028.1 GCA_030917105.1 Candidatus Babelota bacterium | reverse complement strand
CATTGAAGCAGCCTATGTCTGCGGCTCAATTATGGGCGTACGAATGTTATTCTTAACCAGCAAACTCTCATTATTCCCAGCAGCACTCCTTTGTTTTACAGCAAGCATCTGCGGTGGACTCTTGGTCGGCCTCACGTCTAGCCTCTTAACAAATAAGGCAAAATTCCCTCATTTGTTATCAAGCATTTTGACGGTGGGTATTTTCCATGGCGCCAACCAATTTTTTCTTGGTACCTCGAATATATCTATCACTAGCCAGCGTAACCTTATAGGGCTTTTAAACTACTTGAGAAAGTATCCTGAGCTCCCGTCCCTTGTGATTACAATGCTACTCCTCATGGGACTTGGTAGCCTCTTCCTTCGTACCAAGCTTGGTACAAGCCTTGCGGTCTATGGTAACAACCCGAGATTTTTCGAAAATTACGGAGTTTCCACCCGCTTCATATTTATTACCGGTGTTATGATCGCAAATGGACTTGCTGGGCTTGCCGGTTTCTTTGATGCTCAAGCGAGCGGTTTTGTCGACGTAAACATGGGGTCGATGAAAGCGCTTTTCTGTATCAATTCAATTATTTTAGGAAAAACAATTGTGGGCGGAGACAAGCCATTCTCCGTTTGGGTTCCATTAATCGGAAGCCTGACCTATTTCATCATCATTCAACTGCTTCTTAAAGTAAATTTTAACCTTAAATACTTTACTATGGTTAATTCGTTGATTGTTGCAGCTATATTGATCACAAAGTATCGCCACTCGCGTCTACGGGCACAGGTCTTAGGGGTATAAGAATGAACAATTATTTGTCCATACAAAATCTTTCATTTAGCTTTGATCACACTCAAAACAAGCATTTTTTTAACAATGTTTTCTGCACGTTTAAGAAAAACACAATGAACTTTATTCGTGGTAGAAATGGTGCAGGAAAATCAACATTATTTAGAATCTTGCGCGGCAAAGTTGAACCTATTGAATCGGTTACCGGCACTGCTCTCCTTAATGGGCATACCTATGATCTCTCTCAAGCAGAAGCGCGACACAATTTTTCCAATGATATCCGCCTCGCTCCGCAAAAATTTGATGATATGCTCGCTGACCAGTTTACTTTTCCCCAGAATTTGCAACTTGCAGGGATGCCAACCTATCCAGGGTTAACACCCTTTGTCCCCGTTACAAACATACCAGAATTGGTTGCACGCTTCGGTATCGACTACACGGTGCCAGCGGGCATGCTTTCAGGGGGCCAACGGCAAATTCTTTCTATTTTGATGGCACTGCAAAAGTCAGCTCGCATTCTATTACTAGACGAGCCGACAGCTGCGCTCGACGACAAAAACTCCGCCATGGTAATGGCTTTCCTGCATGACTTATTAAAAACAAATAAAGATTTAACCATACTGGTTATCTGCCATGATAAAGAGCTCGTCAATCAGTATGCTAAGCATCACTACTACGAAATCGAAATTCACTCTGACGATACGCGAAGTATCGAGCTCCTTCCATTGATGAAAGAAAGCACTACATAATGTTCGGATTTATAAAAGAAAAACTAAATAAAGCCTACCAAGCCGTCACCAAAAAGCTTGCTAGTCTTTTTACGAGCAAACCAATTGACCAAGCGTGGCTTGAGGAGCTGAAAGTAATCTTATTGGCCGCTGATACCGGCCCTATTATTACTAACAAAATCATTACATACTTAACCAAACAAATGAAGGCACAATCTCTATCAGGACAACAAGTCCATGATCTATTAGTTGCCTATCTACAATCACTCCTTCCACCACCGGGCACAGAACAACAACCAATCATCTCCTTAATTGTTGGCATAAACGGAAGCGGTAAAACTACTTTTATAGGAAAATTAGCACACAAATACGCACATGATGGCAAAAAGGTCCTTGTCGTGGCCGGAGATACTTTTCGCGCTGCAGCGACTGATCAATTGGCTGCTTGGACAACGCAAAGTGGCACGAGTATTCACATCGGCAAACCAAACCAAGACCCTTCTTCGGTAGTGTTTGAAGGCTGTGCGCAGTTTGCTGAAAATAAATTTGACCACCTTATTATTGACACCGCGGGACGATTGCAAACAAAAACACATCTTATGCAGGAGTTGGCCAAAATAAAACGGACCATTCACAAGCGACTGCCGGAAGCGACCATTCATACATGGCTAGTACTTGATAGCATGCTAGGACAAAACTGCATTGCACAAGCTCGTCAATTTCATGAAACAACCAAGTTGACCGGCCTTGTACTTACTAAATGCGACGGCACTGGTAAAGCAGGATTCTTGCTCAATATTTCGCATGAACTCAGCTTACCCATTGTCTACATAACTTTTGGTGAACAGGTTGATGCACTTGCTTCTTTTGACAGCAATCGCTTTATTGAGGAGTTATTAAAATCATGATGACAGCGAGACAAACACTCGACCTTGGAACTCAACGACTTGCGGCCTACCTTGGTAATGAAAAAAGTGCTCAGCAAGAAGCGCGTTGGCTTTTGTGCCACGCGTTAGGAACAAAATTACCGTTTCTACTCGCCGCATTAGAACAGATGGTCAATGATGAAAACTCAAAGGCATATTTTACTTTCATTGATGAGCGCACTCACCAGCATAAACCACTCGCCTATATCCTAGGCACTGCTCCTTTTTGTGGCCTTGAGATTAAAGTCAAAGCACCATTTCTTATTCCTCGCCATGAAACTGAGGAATTAGTATGGAACCTCATCATTAATTTAAAAGACCAAGAAGGCCTCCGTATTCTTGATATTGGTACAGGGACTGGCGCAATAGCCCTAGCACTTGCAACACACCTTCCTTCGGTACAAATAATAGCGACTGATGTTGATAGTGAAGCTCTTAAACTCGCTCGCACAAACCAAGAAGCCTTAAGCGCATATAACGTTACTTTCATGCATGCCGACGTATTTAAAGGGCTTGATGATCAGCAGTTTGATTTAATCATCAGCAACCCGCCATACCTAACAAAAAGAGAATGGGAGCGAATTACGCCAGATGTAAAAGATTGGGAATCGCCGCTTGCACTTGTTGGCGGTGAAAATGGCCTAAAAGTGTATGCACAAATTATTGCCCAAGCAAGTAAGCACCTCACAGACCGCTTAACAAAAACAGCTCATCCACAGCTCGTTCTCGAACATGGCAGCACTCAGGCTGCAGCCATAAGCAAACTTCTAGATGAAGCAGGCTTCAAAGAACACATCATATGGATTGATAGCTTTAAGCACCAGCGGGCAACTTTTGCAAAGCTGTAAGTTCAATAAATTAAAAAGGGGCAGTTTTTGACCGCCCCTTTTTTGTGATTTCATATACAGATAAAAACCTATCGACTTTGCTCCCGTAGAGGAAATGATTTCCTTAAATTAGCGTCTTCAGTTTTCTCCATTCGACGGTACACCGGGCGTGGATCAATCTTAAGCGACTCCATTTTACGGTATAAAGTGCTGCGTCCAATACCCAGCACACGCGCGGTGTGATAATGATTGTAACGCTGCTCTTCGAGCACGATCTCAATAAGGTTTTTCTCAACTTGGTTAATAAGCAGTGAATAAATATTTCCCGATTCAAATTGGCCCAGACTGCGTACCATACGACGCACTGTGTTCTTTAATAAATCAGTCAACGGCTGTTGCTTTGACATATCGGTCATAGCCTCCTTAATGTATTCAAGCACGCTCATTGATATCCTTAAATGAAATACAGCATATAGAGGCGGCTCTTCTAACACAGGAGAAAAATAAATACAAGATCCAGACGCAAAAACTCATATATGGCGTTACTAGCCAGCCGTAATTGCTACCAATTCTGTTACCAATTCATGAGCACTCAGAAAGGAACCTTTTTTAACGTTGGTGTCAAAGAAAGCAACCCGCTCATATTGCGCCCGCAAAGCAATTAAACTTGATTGCTGCCAACCACTCGACATAAAAGAATTTGGCAATCGATACCCCATACTACGTGCGCGAGTTTGTTGCCCACGCTTCATATACCAGCATACCCAATACGCACGCCAAAACTGTTCAGCCCAAAAACTAATCCAAAACATATCACCATACGCAATTGACCGCTCATTCCACAATTTCAGGAAAGCCTTCCAATCTCGCTTAAAAAAAAGCTCCGAGAGTTGTACTAACGAAAGCTCCTGTGGCAACAGACGAGAAAGAAAGGCAGTTGACTGCTCCGGCAACCGCATTGGCACATATCCGGCGTGCAATAATAATAACACCGCTTCATCAAGAGATAGAAAGCTTTTGCTTCGTGATAGATCGCACGCTTCTAGGACTTTTACACTTCGCTCAAAGCCAAGTAACGTTGCGTAAGAACCGAGCTCTTGCATTGGTGTTTGACTTGCTACAATTACCTTACGACAAGAGCCAAATTCAGCAGCTTGCTCTTCGCTCGCCAAAATCCACACGGCATGAGGGCCATGATATCCCTTCAGAAACTGGATAACCATCTGTCGAGCTTTATTCGTTTTACTTGTGGCAAGCGGAAGAATTCCCCAATAGACTTGTGCAGCACCCAAAAATGATTGTAAAAGTTCCCCACTCCACTGGGAAAAATCACCAGTATTCGTCGGAAAAGACAACATTTTATAGGGACAACTCTTTCGAAAATAATACCAAAAGAGAACAGATTGATCAGGATTACATACGATAAGAGAAAATCCAGGATTTTCCCATGAAGAAACGATAGATTGAAGTACTGCTGCTTGATTCACTGTTACTAACACACTCGTTCTATTAATTTTATGCAATACATGCATGAACATTTACAGCTCTACCAAAAAATATCGCCCCTCTCTTTTTTGACTCGATGACCAAAGTTAAAAAGGACGATATGGACATAGCCAATGGCATCATAGCAATGATTTCAAGGCAAGTAAATTAGCCAACACCTCAATACACATCACGTATGACAAAATAAACACCCCCGCAAAAACCAATAACAAATTATTCTTTCGGCAGGCTCTTAGCCAATTCATCTTTCCTACTCCAAGTTCAACAGGAAATCGCTCCATGTGAGACACCAAAGCTTTTTCCATCTCGCGCTCATGCGCTTCAATGGAACCATGGCAATTTGGGAACTGAATAAAGCTAAACCACCTGTAGAAATAAACATTTACTCAACTTGAAGATCGAATAATTCTCTAATTGCTTCGCCGGTCATTTCTTTAAGAGTGACCAGGGACTCCCAAGAGAGCGGACGCTTCTCTCCTGTCCCTTGTATTTCAACAACATCACCAGATGGCGTTAAAACAAAGGTTACGTCGGCAGCAGCATTATTGTCTTCTTTTTGGGTCAGATCGACCATCAATTGGTTACTCACAATGCCAGCGGAAAGCGCGGCGATGGGCTGCATTACAACTGATAAAGGTACAAGCCCCTTTGCTTGCCATAATTGCAAGGCGCGCTGAAGGGCATAGCTTGCAGCTGTAATGCAAGCAGCGCGAGTCCCCCCATCAGCCTGCAATACATCACAATCTATAGTAATAGTCCGCTCACCAACATTTTTATAATTAATGATGCTTCGAAACGAACGACCAATGAGCCGAGCAATCTCAATGCTCCTGCCTTGCTTTTTACCATGCTCAGACTCACGTGGCGTACGCGCACGGGTCGCTGTCGGCAACATAGCGTATTCAGCAGTTAACCAGCCATTACCACTATTACGAAGGAAGAAGGGAACCCCTTCCTGTAGCGTAACTGATGCCAGCACCCTGGTTTGCCCCATACTTAGAAGAACTGAACAGTCTGCATAACCGAACTGATCGTAAGCTAACGAAATTGGCCGCACCTGAGTACAAGTGCGGCCATCATTACGAACAAATTGCTTTGTTGTGTTATTCATAGTTATTTTTCGTTTGTCGGTGCTAAATCAGGTGCAAACAATTTAATACGCCCTGTTTCAGGATCAGATGAAACCACTCTAACGCGGAGTACATCGTTCACTCGATACAACTGAGTAAGATTTTTTTGCTTGTCTTTTGCGATACTTGAAACATGCAAGAGACCATCTTTACCAGGAACCAGCTCAACAAAGAGACCAAATTCAGCAAAACGCTTGATAACACCATTAAACACTGCGCCGTCTTGAATATCGCCAACTAACACGCGAATCCATTGTTCAGCGCGACGAGCAGCAGACGAATCTTTTGCATAAATACGTACGGATCCATCGTCTTCGATATCAATCTGCGTATCAGTTTGTGCAATAATCTCCTTAATAACTTTGCCGGACGGCCCGATGACCACACCAATTTTATCAACTGGAATGTTCAACTGAGTTACTTTTGGTGCTTTGTCAGAAATTTCTGAGCGCGGCGCACTCAATGTTTTACGCATTTCGTCCAAAATGTATTCTCGAGCAGTTTTTGCGCGTTCCAAAGCGGTTTGGAGTAATTCACGTGAAAGGCCTTTTTTAGCCTTAATATCCATCTGAATTGCACGAATGCCCTTGTCAGAACCGGTTACTTTAAAGTCCATAAGACCGAGCGCATCTTCCGAACCAAGAAGGTCGGTCAATACATGGTAATTATCAGATGAATCTTTAACCAAGCCCATTGCAATACCTGCAACCATTTCCTTTAACGGTACGCCAGCATCCATCAACGCAAGCGTTGTCGAACACACAGTAGCCATCGAAGAAGAGCCATTACATTCAAGAATGTCGACTACAGCGCGAATAGTGTATGGAAAATCAGTTTGTGTTGGGATAACCTTAAGAAAAGAGTTTTCTGCTAAGTATCCATGACCAACTTCACGACGACCAACGCTACGCACTGGACGAGCTTCACCAACCGAAAATGGTGGAAAGTTATAATGAAGCATGAACGGACGCTCTTGCACACCTTCAACCAAACGCTCTACTTTTTGTGCATCCTGGGCAGTACCCAATGTTACACAGGCAATTGCTTGCGTTTGACCGCGTTGAAACAATGAAGAACCATGTACTTGAGGTAGCAAGGAAACTTCAGAGCTAATTGCACGAACATCTTCCATACCACGACCATCAAAACGATGTCCTTTAGCAATGATAAGATCAGGAAGCTGTTCTTTCATCGCCGTTTCGAACATGTAATTCAAAACAGCTGTTGATACACCATGGTCTTCAGGATGCTTAGAAAACGCATCATGAAAGGCAACTTTCTTCGCTTTTAACTGCGCAGAACTCTCTTGCTTGCTTGGAGCAAACATCGATTGTGCAACTTGGTTTCCTGCAACCCATGCGTCAACCTGAGCTTGATGGTGATGCCAATCAAATTTAGCAGTCGTGTCTATCTTTTTCTTACCACACTCAGCGATAATACTATCTTGCCACACAACTTGTTTTTTAATTTCTTCGTGAGCTGCTAAGAACAAGTCAACCATTTCAGCTTCGCTGAGTAGTTCACAGTTGCCTTCAACCATACAAATACCATCACGGTTACCCGCAATGAGAATATGTGTGTCTGAAGTTGCATCTTGCTCAAGGCCAAGATTAAATACCAACTTACCATCGATGCGACCAACCAAAACCGCGCCAATTGGCCCGAGAAATGGCATTTGAGACAATCCAAGAGCAATCGAAGCTCCAATGATCGACATAACCGACAGCGGATAATGACCGTCAGCCGAATATACGGTCGCCATTAGCTGGATTTCACTAAAGAAATCGGCAGGAAAAAGCGGACGGATCGTGCGGTCAATCACGCGAGATGTTAATACTTCAGTATCACTCAACCGACCTTCACGCTTGATGTATCCACCAGGAATACGACCAGCGGCCGATGTTTTTTCACGATACTCAACGGTCAGAGGCAAAAATCCCATGAATTCCCGTTCTTCTTTGCCCATTACAGCGGTGGCTAAAACCACGTTATCGCCGCATTTCATCCAGGCAGCACCGTCGGCTTGGCCTGCAAATTTGCCTACCACTACCTCAAGGCCTGCTTCTGGCAACTTAAAAGTCTTACTCATGTATAACCTTATTCATTAAAAACTATAAACATGCGCGCTACTCCATTTTACTTTGTAAAACGTATAGTACGCTCAAAAGCACGTTCAGCAGTGGCCGGACTGGAACTGGCAGCTATTTTGCTGTGCGCGCTAAATATTTTGCAAACGATCGACGGCGACCAAGCAACTTAATCAACCCAAAGTGTGAATGCTTATCTTTTGGAAAACTTTTCAAATGCTCTGAAATTTGAGCAATACGTCGATCGATCAAAGCGATTTGGACCTGGCACGAGCCAGTATCGTTAGCAGAAATTGCTGCCTTCTTAATAATCGCTTGTTTTTCTTCTTTAGTAATCATCATCTTTATGTACCTTATTTAAACTACGGTTGTTTTTATTACTATCTTCATCCTTGCCTGCTAACCGTCAACCTCACAGCTAAACGTCCATTTCGTTGCAACCAATATGCGGCTGCGCCGTAATTCGAAACTCACAAGATTATAGATGAAGGTGAATGGTAGGCGCGAGTGGATTCGAACCACTTGCCTCTGCTACGTCAAAGCAGCGCTCTGCCAATTGAGCTACGCGCCCCTATCACTTCTTCCTAATTACACGCGATCAAGCGAGATCTCGTCGAGACTCATTTCAAGTTGCTCCTCTTCTCGAGCTTGACGCTCAAAAGGGGAAACATCCTCACCAAGATGGTTAAGTCTAAAGGAAGCCACCCCAGTACCAGCTGGGATTAACTTACCAATGATAACATTCTCTTTCAAACCATACAAGTAATCAATCTTGCCTTCAATCGCGGCTTCGGCTAATACTCGAGTCGTTTCTTGGAAAGATGCGGCCGAAATAACACTGTCCGTACCCAAAGACGCCTTGGTAATACCCATAAGAATCGGGCGTGCAGTAGCTACTTTCTTGCCTTCAGCCTGCACTACCTCGTTCACTCGTTGGAAGTGGGTCTTGTCAACCCGATCCCCGACAATAAACTCAGTGTCACCGGCATCCACAATGCGAACCTTCTTCAACATTTGACGAATTATCAGCTCAATATGCTTGTCGTTGATAATAACCCCTTGTAAAGCGTAAATTTCTTGAATTTCCTTTACCAAGTACTTTTGCAGTTCATCTGGTCCCAGAATACGCAAAATATCATGAACGTTCATCGTACCGGAAGTTATTGGATCCCCAACTGAAAGACGATCCCCATCTTCTACGTTCAAGTGCTTAGAACGTGGGACACTATATTCAAATATTTCGCCTTCATCTGTCTGCACAACAATCTTACGATTACCGCGATATAAACCTTCAAAGCGAACTACCCCGTTTGCTTCACTGATGATCGCGGTATCTTTTGGAATTCGCGCTTCAAACAATTCTGCAACTCGTGGCAGACCACCGGTAATATCCTTTGTACGTTGCTCTTCACGACCCAACTTCGCAAGCACAGTACCAGGAAGAATGCGTTCGCCCTCTTCAACATACAAGTTTGCCTGGGTAGGAAG
>JAUPVI010000027.1 GCA_030917105.1 Candidatus Babelota bacterium | reverse complement strand
ATGTACTTTTCTTTTGCGTTCTTTTTAAAATCAGCAAAAATTTTTGCGATAGTATACTTTGTGCTTTTTGGGTACCAGGCGTTTTCTAGAGATGGCGGCGTGGTGATGCTGTTTCCTGTGACGAGGAAGTTCTTGATTTCATTTCTTTTCTTCTCAGGTATCTTGTGCTTACTCTTGTTTGTGCTTAATGTGTTTTTGATGCCAGCGAGCGCAAGCGCAGCAAGAGTGGAAAATTCTTCGGAAAGCCTGGAGGCTACGTACGTAGTGAGGCCAGAGGTAATTATGAGATTGCGGGTATGCCGGCGTTGATTTTCAGCATAGGTAGAAAATACTGTCGTACCGGCGGTTTTTTGGTGTTTTTGTATGCGTTCTTCTAGACCTCTTAGTTCTGTGTCGAGCTTGTGTAGAATGTTGTATGGTTCTTTTTTCTCTTCCTCAGACATCATACTTTTGTATTCTTCGGCACAACTTGTGGCCAGAGGATCGAGGGCCCCCATCTGCCGTTGTTGAGCAAGAACTTCTAAATTTCTAGAGAGAGGGGCGAGAGTTATGAGTATCTTCTTTATTTCGCTCAGTATTTGGTCGGCCTCAACTTGGCTAGCATAGAGCCCAAAGGGGTTATTGTAGCCCATCATAGGCATGGATGCTTGGTTTAGCATCATGCTCGGATAGTGCTGCGATACATTGCTAAAAAAAGCAGGGTTTATGTACGGATTGTTCTGTGGCATAGTCATAGCAAGGCAGTGACCGTTAGTGAACAGAGTGATGATAAGAATATGCAATAGTCTGTGTTTCATATCCCTGACCCGTCAGTAAACTATCTTTATAAAACATTAACGTATATTTTTAGTATGAAATAAAAAGGCCTTGTTTTGAAAGCTTTTTGCTGTTTATATTCTTTTGCTTTCCCGCTTAAGTGGCATTCAGGAATTCAATGACCATGACTAACTCATATAAAAAATGAAGGCTGGGTATCGAGATCAAGCGTTTCTTGCACGATTTATGCCAAAATAATAATTGGGGCCAGTTGATTGCTGGTCCTTTTTTGTGCGTCTAGCGGACTTTTGTGGTATTCTCTCCGCCTTCAACAATTTTTAAAGGGGTGGTATGAGCACGCTAAAGCCTATTCGGTCAGTTCTTTTTGATATTCATAATGTGTTAATGACGCAGGACGTTTCAGCTTCATTTTCCGTGTATTTGGCAGAAAAAGCCAAAAATGATCCGCGGATCGACACTTTCTGGTCTGGCGACGTACGCGCAGTCCTGTATGGCCTTTTGACCAAGTATTGCCCGCTGTGTGACTATAAACTTTGTACTGAATTTAGTCCTGATAAACCAGCGCGACACATTCGCCGTGCCGTGGATGAGGGTTCCTTGACGTATGAAGGATACAAGGTTGCAATGACCTATATGCTAACTAATTACGTGGAATGTGAGCCTAAAGTACGCATTGTGCTGGATCATGCAGTTGATTTCTTTACGCGGCCTGACTTTTTGATGGAAAGCAGTAAGCCATTGAATGTGGGGGTAAAGCTTTTTCATCATATCGTTAAGAAATACGGGGGTGAAAACGTGTTTCTTTTCTCTAATATGCCAATTGAGCTATTTGCTTTGTTTAAAGCGTCATTTGCTGATCTCTATGAAAGTATCCCGGTGCGCAATGCCGTAGTTGCAGGCCATCTTGGTGTCACCAAGCCAGATGCACGAGCGTTTAAGGCGATGATTCAAAAGGTTGGAGGCGAGCCGTCAACTATGCTTTTTATTGATGATCAAATGAATAACATCCAGGCTGCCCTCGCAGAAGGGATGCAGGCATTGCTCTTTAGTCGCAAACCACCAGCTGAGCTTGCAGCATGGTACAAAGAAATAGGTTTTGATTTTCAATAAATGGCCTGTTCTTGAGATAAGAAGTTGATTACTCTATCATTCTTTTCAAAAAACATGTTTTTTGAAAGCTGCTCGAAGTTGTTCTAAGTAAACATTGCTTAAGAAGGAATGCACGTGAACAAACGTATACGTTTTTTTCATACAGCCGACATCCACTTTGGTGTGGAAAATTACGGGCGAATTGACCCGCAAACTGGCATTCATACGCGTCTTCTTGATTTTGAAAAGGCGCTGTCCCTTTGCATCGATCGTGCCATTGCTGAGCAGATAGACCTTTTTGTGTTTGCGGGGGATGCGTATAAAACGGCCTATCCCACACCGACACAGCAAAAACTTCTGATGAATCAACTATTTAGGCTCCAAGAGGCTGATATAGCAGTAGTTATTGTGGTTGGAAACCATGACCACCCCCTGAGTTTTGGTCGCGCTCATGCTCTTGATGTCTTTGGGACTATTCGGCACAAAGGATTTTATCTTTTTTCCAAGCCACAAGCGGTTTGCATTGAAACGAAGAATGGTCCAATAAACGTTATAGGGGTGCCATGGCCGATGCGGCACAACGTGGTGGCGCATGATATTCATCAGCTCAAGACGGCTGCTGAGATTACTGATTATCTTTCCTCTCGAGTGTGTCAAATTATTCAACAGTTAGCAGCGGGGCTTGATAAAGCGGTTCCTGCAATTTTGGTGGGGCATTTAACGGTAGCAAACGGAATATTTTCTGGCTCTGAGCGCCGGGCTGTATATGGAACCGATCCCCTCTTTATGCCATCTCAATTAGCGGTTGATCCGATAGATTACGTAGCATTGGGTCATTTGCATCGCCACCAGAACCTTAACCCGTCTGGTCGCTGTCCAGTCGTATATGCCGGTTCGCCAGAACGGGTGGACTTTGGCGAGCGCAAAGAGCCAAAGGGATATTGCGATGTTATTATCGAAGCAGGGCCAAGCGGCAAAAAAACGGAGTATTCTTTTGTAGAGCTTCCGGTGCGGCCAATGATTCAGATTGATGTCACGTTAACCCCAGAAGGATCGGCGACAGAGCAGGTTATTGAAGCGATTCAAAGGTATTCTATTAAAGATGCTATTGTGAAAGTGGTATACCAAGTGCCGGCCGGTCAGCGAGATATGGTTGATTGTGCAAAGGTACAGCGTGCCTGCCAGTTGGCGCATTATGTTGCCGGTATTGTGCCGGTGCATGAAATGGCAACGCGGGTTCAGCGGGCTGCGGTAACGACGCAAATGAGTGGCGACCAACTTCTGAAGACGTATTTTGAAGGCAAAAAAATGCCGCATGCCGATCAAGATCGCCTTCTTGCCTTGGCCCATGAGATTTGTTGCGAACAAGAAAAAAGTGAAGAACAAGCAGGTGGAGATGAAGCTCATGATGAGTAAACTTCTTTATTTATTGAATACGCAGAGCGGAGTCAAGGAGCCATTTATGGTTGATGGCATGGT
Organism: Candidatus Babelota bacterium; assembly: GCA_030917105.1. GTDB lineage: Bacteria > Babelota > Babeliae > Babelales > JAUPTZ01 > JAUPTZ01. Next base: position 6,172 of record JAUPVI010000027.1, on the reverse strand, counting down.
AAAAATGTATGTGTGCGGGGTGACGCCGTACGCCTATGCGCACATGGGGCATGCCCGATGTTATGTAAGTTTTGATTTGTTATATCGCATGCTGCAGTTCTGGGGTTATTCAGTTACCTATATTCAAAACGTGACTGATGTTGATGACAAGATAGTGCGTAAGGCGATTGAAGAGGTAGGCGAGTGTGGCAATATTGTTGCCGCTGCTACCGCCATTGCGGATCAGTATACGAAAGCATTTAATCAGGATATGGCGGCGCTGAATGTGTTGCCGCCAACGCAGCAGCCGACTATCAGTGAAAACGTTCCGGCAATTATTTCCTTTATTGAGAAACTTATTGCCCAGGGCTATGCCTATGTTGCTGGGGAAGATGTCTATTTTTCCATTGATGCCCATAAAGCATATGGCCATTTATCAGGACGAACGCTTGAAGAGCTTGCTGCCGGTGCGCGGGTAGAAGTCAGTGAATGTAAAAAAAACTCTGGTGATTTTGCGTTGTGGAAAGGAAACGTTGTTGGTTCGCTCTGGCAATCGCCGTGGGGAAAGGGGCGGCCAGGTTGGCATATTGAGTGTTCGGCTTTGGCGCGCAACTATCTTGGTGAACACCTTGATATTCATGGGGGCGGTATAGACCTGCTTTTTCCTCATCATGAAAATGAATGTGCTCAGTCGGAAGCGCTTTTTGGGGCGCCGTTTGCACGCTACTGGTTGCATAATGCTCACGTAACCCTCCAGTCAGAAAAAATGTCCAAATCGCTGGGTAATGTCTTTACGATACGTGATGTGCTCGCGACGCATGATCCAATGATAGTGCGTTTCTACTTGTTGCAGCATCAGTACCGGACGCCGCTTGATATCGATATGACACATATTACAAGTGCTGCAAAAGCGTATAATCGTCTCGCGCGTGCTTTGAATCCGCAGAATGAAAAGTTGTCTACGTTCGATTCTGCAGTAGCTCGGCGTGCGTGGGAGAGTGCGTTGCCATTCTCTCCGGTTTTGGCTCAGATAACCGAAGCCCTTGCCGATGATTTGAATGTTCCCAAAGCGCTGGGGCTTATTTTTAGTAATCTTGAGCTGTTGGCAGGCCAGCCGATCGTTACTTACGCCTTGCGGGTACTGTTTCAGCAGGTTTTTGGCTTGGAATGCATTACTAAAGTGCAGGAAATGGCTGATGAATCAATCTCTCCTGAAATTACGCGGCTGATAGAAGCGCGGGCTGCCGCGCGTGCTGCCAAAGATTGGATTCGGGCAGATCAGTTACGTAACGAACTTGCGCAGCTTGGATATACCGCGGTGGATGGCAAGGTTACGCGCTAAAACCGTTACTTTCTTGTTTTTCCGTTCTCTAGCGCCGTATTCTTACTATATAAGAATGTGGTATGGGGGAATATGATGAACAAAAAGTATATTCTGTTTTTGCTGCTTTGCAGCGCAATTTGTTTGCAAGTTTCTGGGATGTCGGTTGATGAATTCATGAAAGCGATGGATTTCCCAGCTGGGACGGTATATGAGAAGCTAAATCAAGCGATTGTTAGAGAGCAATATCAAGCGCGTGCTAAGGTTTTGCACCCTGATAAAAAGGATGGCTCCTTGCTACAAGAAACAAGCGAACGCGAAGAGTTATTTAAAAAACTTAGTGCGGCACACCAAGCCTACCCTGATGGTATAGGTGGTGCCGTTGAGGATGACAAGGGAGCTTTCAAGGCTGCGTACGATAACCCTGCAAATTACCATGACTCCTATGCTGATTTGATGAATAACATTACCGATCGTGATGATTCTGGATCGCAAAAGGCGACGCGATCGGAACGTGACAAGCTTCGCGCAGAACGGAATAAAGCGTGGGTCCCTCTGACTATCGATGAGCGTCTCAAGCGTATGCGCGAACAAAATGATCTAGATTTTACTACTGACAAGCAAAAAACAAAAAATCGTTCGACCATTTCAAAAATACTTGATTTCCAGCCACAAATTGCGTTGGATGCGGCCGATTTGGCTACCTTTACCTCGGCAGATGGTCGGTTGCTTGGTTTGGGATCAGCAGCATCGGTGGCTGGCCGATTCGCAGATGTGTTTGCTGGTCGCAATCAAGCGCGCGATGCGTTGACTCAAAAGCAACATGATATTCTGAGGCGTCGGGCTAAGCCAGGTAGTAAGGATGAAGCGTTTAATAGGGCTGCAGAAGGGACGCAAGCCGAGTATCGTGATGCCAGTGCTGTAGCCGGTGCTCAAAAAACAGTGAAGGTTTTGGATAGTATCGACCGTCAATGGGGTCAGGGATCAATTGCTGCATTAGAGCATGCAAATACTGCGTTGAATGCGCAAACATTGCTGGCTTACAATAAGCACCTTGCTGAAAGCAAAGATGAGATTGCGACTAAGGAATACATGAAAGAATGGCACAAAAAGCGTCGCCGTGCCTGGATAATGATGGCCCTTGAAGCGGCGTTGAAGAATGGTGCGCTGTTACTGCATACTCAACGTGAGACTGATCCAAATGTTTCTACGCCGTCTGAAGCAGATGCGAATAAAGTAAAAGGGGCCAATGCATTAGCTGCAAGTGGCGCCCTTCTTGGCCTTGTACGTAAATTGTATGGTGGTTATATTAAGAACGACCATATTTCGCAGGCGCAAGCGCATGCGGAGCAGCTGTATCAAGTGCAGCAACCACAGTCGTAGGTTTATTGTCCAAAGATACTAGTTAGCTTTGCTTTAATTTCTTGTTTTGACAAGAAGCCACTTACTGCGCCGACTTGCTTGCCGCCTTTATAGAAAATAAGGGTTGGGATGGACGATATGCCGTGATTTACTGCGAGTGCGCGATCTTCTTCAATATCGATTTTTCCAAAAATATATGAGCCTGAAAGCTCATTTGATAATTCCTCGAAAAGTGGAGCCATCTGTCGGCAGGGCCCACACCATTCTGCAAAAAAGTCTAGAACAACTGGCTTGTCACTGTTTACAACGGTGTTTGCAAAATTAGTACTGGTGATCTTTTTAACCATGGAACATCCTAAAAAAAGTATCTTTAAACGGTTGGTAGCATAATATGCTTCTGGCTCACTTTCAAGGGTTACCATGTCTCCATCGCAGCGGTGCGCATGTGGTTATAATTTAAAAGCCCTGGTATGACCAGGGCTTCAACATCAACGAAATGGCATGTGTCAACACGAAAATCTATATTTAGTTACGAATTCTCAGTGTTATCCATGCGATGTTTTTCTTCCTAGTTTGATAGTTCATAATGATCCTTTCATATGAGAGATGCAGCGATGTCTTTATCGCGTTGGGAGTTCTACCTTTTTTTTAGACAAGAAAGCAACTGTTTTCAGTGCAAGAAAAGCCTGGTACAATAGGTGTTGTCTCAATTTTTGTCAGGCGATTGTGTATGACTAAAACAGCGGGTCGGTTCAGAGTGAATCAGGGTGGCTTGCCCTGTTAAAAAGGTTGGTAACGTGTTATGGTGCCGGGACAAAGGGTTTTTAAATGAAAAATGATTTTCAAGTTATAGTCGTTGGTGGCGGCCATGCTGGCATGGAAGCCGCCTATATTAGTGCTCGTATGGGAGTGCGAACTGCACTTATTTCTCTCTCGCGGGAGCATATTGGGTTGATGCCATGTAATCCTTCTATTGGGGGCCTGGGTAAAGGGCATATAGTGTACGAAGTGAGTGCGCTTGGTGGATTGATGCCGCAATTGTGTAATGATACCTATTTACAGGCTCGTATGCTGAACACGAGTAAGGGGCCGGCGGTGCAAGGGTTGCGCCTGCAGATTGATAAATACGCGTATAAAACTAAAGCTCAAGCTGTTCTTGGCGCGACGCCAAACTTGACAATTATTGAGGGCATGGTTGATGGTCTTGTTGTTGATACAACACAAGAAAAGCCAGCGGTGATAGGGGTGCGGGTGAAGCACGAGGGGTCGCGTGTCTCGTATGCCGCTGCTTCTATAGTGATTACGGCTGGGACCTTTTTGAACGGCGTGCTCCATGTGGGCACAGAGCAGACCAGTGGTGGTCGTGTCGGTGAAGTTGCTGTGGGAGGATTTTCCAATGTTTTGCATGAATTGTTGGGCGTTAAGCTTGGTCGCTTAAAGACCGGCACCCCGCCGCGCTTGCGTACGACCAGCATTGACTATGCAGTTCTGGAGCAACAAGAAGAGCAAAAATTAGAATATCTCTATACTTTTGACCCTCCTGTGGAAGGCGTGCGGGAAAAGATGCCATGTTTCATCGCACATACGACTAAGGAGACGCATGATATCATCGCCAAAAACATTCGGTTGTCTGCTATGTATAGTGGCAATATTAAGGGAGTGGGCCCCCGTTACTGCCCATCCATTGAGGATAAGATTGGGCGATATCCTGACCGATTTAGCCACCATGTATTTGTTGAGCCCGAGGGGCAGGATATCGACGAGATTTACCCGGCTGGTCTTTCAACGTCGTTGCCGTATGACGTGCAACTTGCCTACATTCGCTCGATTCCTGGGTTTAAAAATGCCGAAATTGTTCGCCCGGGGTATGCAGTAGAGTATGACTTTATCCAGCCTACCATCCTGAGTCATGCGCTGGAGACGAAAAATGTCTCGGGCTTGTTCTTTGCTGGTCAGATTAATGGAACGACAGGGTACGAAGAAGCGGCAGGGCAAGGAATTGTGGCTGGCATTAATGCAGCGCTTAAGGCTCAGGGTAAGCCGCCATTTATTTTAGATCGCAGCGAAAGCTACATCGGAGTTATGATTGACGATCTTATTACGCTCGGGGTGGATGAGCCGTATCGGATGTTTACTTCGCGAGCGGAGCGGCGGCTGCTGTTGCGACAGGATAATGTTTTTGCGCGACTGATGCCGTATGGCTATGCCTTGGGAACAATAGCACAGGATGTTTATGATCGCATGATCGCAGAGCAGGCCATAGTTCGGCGAGCAAGTGAGTACGTTCTTCGGCACAAGCAAGGAGCGGCCTACTTAGCATTGCAGCAGCTTGTCTTTGATGATGCGGTGTCTGCGGCAGCTAAGGCAGAGTTATGCAAGATTTTAGAGTTAGAGACTATTAGTGGCCGGGCCCTATTGCAGATTTACGCAGCAGTTCGGTATGACGGGTATCTTCAGCGTGAAGAAGCCGAGGTGGGTAAGCTTAAGCACTATGCAAATCTTGCAATTCCTTTTGATTTTTCTTATCACGGCATTCAGGGCTTGAGTTTTGAGTTACAACAAAAATTAACAAGGTATAAACCAGCAGTAATTGCTCAGGCGCAGTTGATTCCGGGAATGACACCGGCAGCAATTTCATTGTTGATTTATCATGTAAGAAAAAGCCTCGGTATGATTGGATAATTTAATTGTGACCATAAGAAATGAGGTGCAATTTTTACTGGTAAAACAATGGTTTTTGAGTAAGCTAAAGGTGTCCAGCGTCTTTTGAGGGCGGTTAATTAGTAGGGTTATCAATGGTTGCATTTAAAGAATACATAAAAAACCTTGTAGTTCGTTTTAAAGAGGCGTTTTCTTTTGTGCGTGCGGCAACGCCAGTATTAGCTAATGAGGTTGTTCGGCAGCGGCTACTTGTTATTATTCCGCATGACAAAAGTTGGTGGGTTATTAACGCGGTTCAGCAGTTTGTTTCAACGCTTCGCGAGCAAATGAGTTACCGAGCAGCGCCGGAAATTGATATTGTTTCTGTGCAATCAAACTATGAAATTCTTTCTTCTCTCCTCATGACGGTCCATGTCGAACGGCAGTATCAATTGGTAGTAACCGTCGGAAGTTGGGTTACTCGGGAGGTGCGCGATTTCTTTGATGGCATACCAAACCCGCCACCGCAGATTTTTTGCGGGGTGGTCGACCCGGTTGGTCTTGGGGTAGTTGATTCTCTTGAGTTTCCTGGGCGTGCAATTTCTGGGGTTGCTGTCGTTCCATTCAACTTTGACCTTCAGATTGAAATGCTGGCTGCGTTAGCTCCGAGTATGCGGTCGATAGCGCTACTGTGTGGCGATATGACCGGTGTTGAGAGTGTAGCTTCACTATTGGAGAAAACGGTTTCTCAGTTTGGGCAGGCGTGTGCCAAACGAAGCATAGAGATGGTACGAGTTGTCATGAGGGCCAATTCATCTGCTGAAGAGGTTGAGTCTTTGCTGCGTAGAGCTCGAGAAAAAAAAGAAATTC
>JAUPVI010000026.1 GCA_030917105.1 Candidatus Babelota bacterium | reverse complement strand
CAGATAATTCTTGTATATTTCTTTGTCGTGGAATGCTTGAAAAAATTTCTACAGAAGCAGTTTTCGGTGTGATTGCTCATGAACTAGGCCATATAATGCATAATCACACAAAAAAGAAGTTTATAGCCGTGTGCAGCATGGGCCTTGCCATGACGGCACTTTTTATGCGAGCGGTTCATGCCGCATGTGCTGCTGACAAAAAAGGCCCTGCCATGTTGCGGGGGGCAGCTCAGTGCTTTTCATTCGGTCTGTTGTGTGCTGGTCTTGAGCTTTTGTATGCTCGACGTTGTGAGCGTGAGGCAGATCAGATTATGATAGCCTATTTGAAGGACAAAGGGCGTACGATGCTGCAGTCTATGCTGCACTACGAAAAAAATGGCAATCATAGTGATGCAGTGGCAGTGGCTGAATTCATGAGCATGCGGCGGTTTAAAGGGTTGACTGACGCCCAACAATTAGAATTTCAGACCCGTCTTTCTGAAGGGAAGTTGTGGGTAAATAACCACTATAATTGTCGTGGGCTTAATGCCTTGTTCTCTTCCCACCCAAGCACGCAAGAGCGATTGTCTCGGTCGCTGATAGAACCGAATGTGGAGAAACCTTCATAGGGCTCTTTTTCTAATACCCTGACCTAGAGATGTTGCATTTCTTTCTTGTTTGCCTGTAGAGTGGGTTAAATTTAGTCTTGGAGGGTGTATGTATTTAATTGCTATGGGCGGAGCATATGTCTTGGGAGAACGAGGGATTTTTTGAGTCCTTTAGATAGGTACTATTGTGTCTCCAGCCTCATTTGTGTAATCTGAGCATGTAGTCAACACAGTTCAAAATGTTAATTTTAGAGACGTGCTTTTTGGCCCGTCATTGCGAGCCGCCTTGCGGCGGCGTGGCAATCCATGAATCTGTCTGTTGCATAAATAACATAGATTGCTTCGTCACTACGTTTCTCGCAATGACGACTACGTCGTCCATTAAATTTAATTGCGTTGGCTATAGTAATAGTGTTGTGAGACAAAGGTTTTTGCAGCTTTTTCTTGTGAGGTTTATATGATGTTTTTCTTATTGTTATCTCTTTCTTTTCTTTTTCTTCCTTCTGTTGCTGAGGCGCGACCTTTTGGTGTGTTGCCTCCGCTGACCCAACCATTGGCCAGCGCGGTAAACTCAAGGAGTGCTGAGCCTGCTATGCCAGTGGGGCCTATCCGCTTGATGGGAGAGTTTGTGATTGAAGGGCACCCTGGAGAGCCAGTGCCGCCGCTTACGATTTATTTTGACGGAAATATCCTTCGCTCTAACGAAGCTGGTGACTATACGATTACAGTTTCTGAGGAAGAGGTTAAAAATGGGCGGCTGGATGATCTTTCTCTGGTTATCTGCAAGCGCTTGGAGCTTGATTTTGAACAGGGGCACACCTTGGCCGGCATCAAGATGAAGAAGCTTGAGAAATGTTCCTGGTATAAGCTAGATCGCGAGTGGGATGCACAGCAAAGTCGGTGGACTTGGATCATCACAGAACAAGAGATTGGCGAAGATGATTATGTACCAGAAAAAGCCTTGATTGTGCTTATTAGCAGCAAGCACGTCTCTGCAGTCTGTGATACTGCTCATATGGCGTCTAATACTCCGCATGTGCATGGCTTGCTTCCCACTATTGTTCTGCATGACTATGATCACTCTCGCAATTCTATTAAGAGTGCAATTGAGGCTATTGAGGTCCAGCAGCACGCCGCGCCGCAGAAAGTCGAAAAATTTGTGACACCCAATGGTGTGGAGTGTCGTCGCTTCGTTTGGTAAGGCGCTTTTGCTTTGACTTTTTATTTCTTATTCCCTACAGTACAGCCGTATTTTTACGGTTATCGGGGGATAGTATGCGTTTTTTATCTGGTAAGTTGGGCGGATTTTTTTGTATTGCGGTTATGCTGTCGGTAGGCATTTTTGCTGCTGATGGGCGGCCGGTACACATTGAGCTGAAACCTCTTTCCTGGGAAGTTCCTATAGGTGCGAATGTAACGCCTTTGACTTGCGTAGCACGGAAATGGGCAATTACTTATGAAGATAGTTATTGTAAAAAAGCCTTTGACACGTCAGTCGTTCAAACTGCCTTGGCTGCATTGCCCATCGAGGTAAAGAAGTCGATACAGAGAGAGGGCGCATGCTGTTTTTTTGGGCGGCTATCTCGTTCAGGAACTGATTTTGTATCAGCAAAGAGTACTACCTGCTTAATTTTCATTGTGAATTCTAAGTGCGCTGTCTTCAATCTGCAGGGAGAAAGCTTACTCAAGAATTTTGGCGACAAGGCTTCGGATGCTTACTCCCTAAAAGAATCTTTAAATTTCGAGGCTTTTTTTTGTACTACTTTCTTACCAGATATGGTGGTAGTGTCGGGAGCTGTCGGAGCTATGAACTCTTTTTCCGATGTACCGGCAGTATGTCGTCGTCCTGTTTCTAGTAAGTTTGTTCGTCCAAATGCAGGTTCATTTGATTATAGAAATGGAGGGTTTGCTAGCCTTTCTAAGGCGCCTGTAACAGCAGGAGACTTTGTTGTTTCAGATATGCCTGCGAGTTTTTCGCATGCAGGATTACGAGCTTCTCCAATGGTAGAACGTGTTAGCTTTTCTTTTCCGGGAGGCGAGCTTTCTGGCGATCATCTTGCGGTGACTAGACAGCTTGCCACAACAGTAGTGGGTGGGGCAACGTCAGATGATGTCGTGTCGTGGTCGCGTATTGCCTCATCGGCTCCAATGTTAGTGCCAAGCGATGAAGATCTTGCGGTACTTCAGAAAAAATGTGGAGATTTTTGGGTTATTTCACGTGAGCTGCAGGAGCTTGGCTGCGAAAGTCGCTTTCGGGAGGTGCTTGCTGCGCTGCCGGACGAAATTAGAAGCATAATTTGTGCTTCAAGAACGCAGTGTTTTTTTTGCCACCTCGTTCGTTCATCACCAGCAGGGTCGACTAGGAAATCTTTGCTCCTGAATTGTTTGCTTTTGCTCACAGAAGACGGTCTATATATGTTCAATTCTGAGCCGGGATATTCTGACTGGAAAAACCTTCTTGAAACTGAGCCGGGAAAGGCGCTTCCTTTCGTTGGGACGTTTGAATCCATAACGCTCAGGGTATTCTTGAGTGCTGTTATTGGTCCTTGCCTGGCAACGGATGTGCTGACAATAAAGAGTTAAATAATCGCCTAGAAAATATCTACATCGAGTGGTGCTATTTCTCCCTTAGTGAACTTGTACGCGCCGACAAAAGCGATCATTGCAGCGTTGTCGGTGCAAAATGGTGGTGGGCTGGTAAAGAGAGTCGCTTTGCATCGTTCCGCGGCCAATGCCAACAAGGCGCCAAGATATTTGTTGCAAGCAACGCCGCCGACAAAGGTCACTGCTTCAATTTTATGTTGTGCTTCTTCCAGTGCGTTGACTATGGTTTTTTCAAAAATATCGCCAATGCAGATGAGTAATGAGCTAGCAACATTTTGTTGAATTTCTGCAGTAAGGAGCGTGGTGCGTTGTCCCGTCTTTAGGTCGACAAAGCCTTGTTTTGCCAAGTCATACAGAACGGCCGTTTTGAGGCCGGAAAAACTGAATGAATAATCAGTCGACATAAATTTATTGCGAGGATAGGTATACACGTCACGAAATCCTGCTTCACGGGCAAGTTTTTCGATAGTTGCGCCGCCGGGATAACTAAATCCTATGAGTTTGGCAATTTTATCAAATGCCTCGCCTGCTGCGTCATCTCGCGTTTGTCCAAGGAGCGTAAATTCGCCAAAATCTGTTACCAAATAGAGTGCCGTATGTCCGCCAGAAGCTGTAAGACATAGATGAGGAAATGGTATTTCGGTACGAACTGTACCGTCTAAATTAAGAAATGAAGAAAATATATGACCTTCAAGGTGATTGACTGCAATCAATGGAATATTGCGAGCAAAAGCAAGGCCTTTGGCATAACACAAACCGACAAGTAATGAGCCGGCAAGTCCTGGCTTGCTGGTTACTGCGATGGCAGTAATGTCTTGTATAGTGCAATTCGCCTGCTTAAGAGTGAGTGCAACGACAGGACCAATCTTTTCTAGGTGAGAGCGCGAAGCGAGCTCTGGTACTACCCCACCATACTCAAGGTGCGTTTGCTGTGAGTAGGTGCGGTATGCCAAAATTTTCTGTTGAGCTGTGTCAAAAACTGCAGCTGCGGTATCGTCGCACGAGCTCTCAATGCCTAAAATTAAAGCCATTTTTCTACTTTTTCTTATTCATGAGTTCCCAGAATTCATCGTTGGTTTTGGTTTTTTTCATCTTATCGATGAGCAATTCCATACCTTCTACGACGTTCATGCCACCAAGGAACTTTTGTAAGATCCATGCACGGTTTAATTCTGCTTCGTTGAGCAACAAGTCTTCACGGCGAGTACCTGACGCTTGCAGGTCAAAGGCTGGATATACACGGCGGTTGGATAATTTACGCGTTAGGTGAATTTCCATGTTGCCAGTACCTTTAAATTCTTCGAAGATAACTTCGTCCATACGGGAGCCGGTTTCTACCAGTACGCTGGCGATAATAGTAAGTGATCCACCTTCTTCAGCCTTACGTGCGGCACCAAAAAAGCGTTTTGGACGTTGCAACGCAGCGGCATCAATACCGCCACTCAATACCTTGCCGCTTGATGGTGACAGGGTATTGTAAGCACGTGCTAAACGAGTAAGAGAGTCAAGAATAATAACAACGTCTTTGCCGCATTCAACTAAACGCTTTGCCTTTTCGAGCACAACTTCAGCTACTTGTACGTGACGAGTCGCGTATTCGTCAAAAGTAGAAGATACCACTTCTCCTTTGATCGAACGCTGCATGTCGGTTACTTCTTCTGGGCGCTCATCGATCAAAAGGATGAGTAAGATCGCTTCAGGGTGTTGTTGTGCAATGATGTTGGCAATGTCTTTAAGCAGGACCGTTTTACCGGTTCGCGGTGGCGCCACGATCAAGCTCCGTTGGCCTTTACCAATTGGAGTCAACATATCCATGATACGAGTCGAAATATTTGTTGAATCTCCCTCAAGCTTAAATCGCTCATTCGGGAAAAGTGGTGTTAAGTTTTCAAATAAGGTGTTGCGAACCGACTGAGATGCAGGCTGGTCGTTAACCATATCTACGCGTTGAAGCGCGAAATATTTTTCCGATTCTTTTGGCCGACGAAGGATCCCCTTAATAGAGTCACCAGTACGAAGGCTAAAGCGTTTGATGTGCGCCGGGGAGACATAGATGTCATCTGGGCCAGGAACATAGTTAAATTTTGGTGAACGCAGAAAACCGTATCCATCAGGTAACTTTTCCAAAATACCTTCGCCATGAACGTCTGCGCGACGTTCAAGTTCAACACAGACAATGCGGAAAACCAAATCTTGCTTTTTATAGGACGACGGTTCTTTGATGCCAATTTTTGTTGCATATTCGATCAGCTCGTTGATGCTCATTTCTTTGAGTTCTTGGACAGAAACCGCACGTCGTGGCGCGCCGCTGTTGTCTTGAGTCGCTAACTGATCTTCGTACGTTTCTTCTTCAGGGCCGCTATTGGCGCGTGTTGGTTGTCCTTGTGGCGAACGTCGACCATTGTTGCGCCCAAACTTGTCGTCACGGCGACGGTCATTATTATGAGGACGGCGCTGTTGGTTTGGATTCTGTTGTCGTTGGCCTGGTTCTTGTTGGGCGACCGCGACCTGATTTTCTGGTGATGCAGCAGTATTCAAGGCTTCTAGCGCTTCGGCGATGATCGAGTCTTGCGTGTCTGGCGCTGGAGATGTTATCGTTTCTTTTGGTGCATCAATAATGGATTGTGGAGCTATTTTATCTGGCATCGGTCAACTCGCAAGCTAGAAATGGGTTAATGAGAATGTTCCAAAAAAGAACTACCATGACACACAGTATCAATGTGTGGGGCAAAAAACATCTATTTTAAGCAAATGGTTTTAATATGGACTGGTATTCAAATTCTCATCAATCCGTTTTTAGCGCTGTTGAGCGCTACCAATGGCAAGCATTATTGGGCTTGCTATGTAGATTGATGAGTAGGTTCCTGCCACGATACCGACAAGCATCGAGAGCGAGAATCCTTTGAGCGCTTCGCCACCTAATAAGTAGAGGGATAAAACGGCCAAAAATGTGGTAAAACTTGTCAGCAATGTGCGACGCAGCGTTTGATTAATACTTATATTTACGATCTCTTCTTCAGTATTGGTTTTCAGAAGAGTGAAGTTTTCTTGGATGCGGCTAAAGATAACGATGGTATCGTTGATCGAGTACCCAAGCGTTGTCAAAAGCGCCGCCAAAACATTGAGTGAAATTTGTTCGTTTAACAGCAAGAGAACAACTAGAACTGCTAATACGTCATGGACTAAGGCGGACACAGCACCTATCGCAAAGCGATATTGTGAGCGGAGAGCAATGTATGCCAGCATGCCAAGCAAGGCAAAAAGAATAGCGATGAAGGCGTCCCATTTAATGTCATTACCAACTTCGGCGCCAACCCATGAAACGTCATCAAGCGTCACCGTGTTGCCACGGAGCTTCTTATCCGCTGTTTTGAGGAAACGTTCTTCCAGCGACTTGTCGCTTTGCTTTACACGAATTAAAAATTGTTTATTCGCAGATCCGATACTTTGAATAACGGGATCTTTCCATCCATCTTCATTGAGCGCATTGCGCAAATCAGACGAGGAAAGAGGTTTTTCAAAACTTACTTGCAGCTCAGTACCGCCCACAAAGTCGATATGGTAATTAAACCCACCGCGATATACGTATGCTGCTACACCGGCACCTAAGAACAACACAGAGAATGTTGCACAAACTAAACGGTAACGCAGAAAATTGATCACGGTATCTCCTTATTTTTTTAAAGCGAATATAAAACTCGGGGCCTTTTGTACCTTAAAAAAGCAAATAAATAAAGAAAACAGATTGAAAGGGCTTACGCCGCTTCGATCTTTACGAATTTACGACCTTTGAAGCCTTGATAAAACTTTACACTACCAGGAATTATAGCAAACAAAGTGTCATCAGATCCTTGCATAACACCAACACCTGGGTTTACGCGTGATCCACGTTGTCTTACCAGAATTTCGCCTGAGTTTACTACTTGGCCGTCAAAACGCTTACAGCCAAGACGTTTGCCTATTGAATCACGACCGTTCTGAGTAGAACCACCGCTTTTACTTGTTGCCATCGTGTGCTCCTAGTGAATAAATAGTTGAGTAATTATTTTGAAAATTTAGAAGGGCTACTGCCCAAAACAGGCTAAATCATGACATATTCTGTACAAATGTCAACTTCGAGCGTTTGCTTGTTTCTTTGCTGCAGCCTTGTCTAGTGCTATTTTTGTGGCGGCTAAAACCTCAAAAGGTGAGCGGTAGCTGTCAAAACAGAGCCGCTTGATCAACACGGCAGCAGGAATACCGGCAAGTATGGTGCCGCCGATGATAGGGAGGACAAAGTCGCTTTTACCATAAAAAGCCCCCCCAAGAACCGGGACGATGGGACTGCGAAAGCCAAGCGTATTATTAATTATTGTTTCAATTGTTGTCATGAGGATAATTTTGGTTACTGCCCAGCCGGTATCGATAGCCAATTGGCCAGCGACCCCCTGGCCTCCATTTTCGCTGCGAATTTCTCGTATTCTGCTTTTTGCCATAGCGACGCCGAGGGCAAAGAGAAGTGATCCTAGAATGACAGCCCCTCCCATCCAAAAGAATGGAGCCTTTTTTTGCATGCTCAAGTAGCCTGGGACCTCGCAGACCGCAATATTGGGATTGTCTTGAAAGAATTCTATGAGCTCAGATTTTTCAATGGTGAATGTGTTGAAGTTTCTGTCGGTGGTGGAGATGGCAAAAACCTTCTTTTTCTTGTCGTAGAGGAGGGTTCCGCAAAAGTCCTTAGCCCGCTGATCGTACAGAGCAATCACTTTCCCCTCTACATAGCTACGGAGCTGGCGGCCCGTTTTTTTGTCGGTTCCCAGCTCCTGGATGGCAAATTTTGCCCAACCTTTGGTTTTTGCCATGGCCATTTCAAGCGGGGTGGGGCTGGCGATTGTGCCAAAGCTTATAATGACCAGAAGGAGTAGGGGAAGAGAACGGCCTAGCGTGCCTTTTTTCATGAATTTTTCTTTCGATAAAGTAATAAGTATGCATAAATTCTACACTATTTGAGTGTTTTGTAAAAAGCCTTGTCTGGCCCCATCACAAAGGGAGTGATTTTCTGCGTCCTGACTATTGTTTTTTGTGTAGTTGTAGCGCCCCATGCCGTGTTAGCTTCTGATGCTTTAGCAGTAGAGTCGATTACTTGTGAGACCGCCGGGCTTTACTCGTGGTCATGCATCCCCACTGCCGCTGCATGGTTGAAAGAGCGGTTTTACAAAATTGCGCCAGCTAATTATAACGGGGGGTATTTACCGTCCGAAGGACGGTGGATGAGGTCTAAAGAAGCATGGTTGAGGGTTAACCCCGATGACAAAGCCTATCTGGAGTGGGCGAATGGTGAAGAGCATTCTTCTGTTTCGCGTATATGTATCCGCCCTGTAGATGCCACTGAAGAAAGTCCACTTTATGAAATTATGCCAGGATTGACTGCAGAGGGCTTCATCAGATTGCGTAAGATTGCTACTCTGAAAGAATTGCAGCAGAACGTCTTGTTCAGCTATAGTTTTCTCTGCCCTTTTTGCGATTTTCAATCTGCACTCCGAAAGTCTTATGGGCGCCGATAGGGTTAAATAAGAATTGAGTTTATGATAAAAGGGGCTAGCGCTTGGAGAAAGCATTGGCCCCTTTGTTTGGTAGAGTTGTGACAATATCACGTTGGTAAGACAAAACCCAGGCGGTATATTGCGTTCTTTTGTCCTAGATGGTAGCATTTCTGCATCTTGCTTTATTTTATTCATTAAAGGAAATTCTTATGAAGTTAAAAAATTTAGTTTTTGTTTTTTCCGTGGTTATAGCGCCTCATGTCGTTTTGGCTTCTGAGGCTCGCGTGAGTCATTCCGCAGCGATTGTACCCAATGATCATTTTACGATAGGGCATTGTGCGCTTCAGTTACTAAAAAGCTTGGGTTTTCCGTCCTGTGAATGGCTCTGTCCTGCCACTTGTGATAAAGTGACCTGTGGTTCATGTTCTTCTGCGTCCTATTGTGCCGAGCTTGAGGATTTGGATAGCACTCTCAATCCTTTTCATAAGCCTGTTCACGTCTATGTGGAGTATATTCGTAATGACTATATTGGCACCTACTTTGTGCTCAGAGGGGATCATGGAAAGGATACGTTTTTTAGCATTGGTAATGCGGTGTCGGATAAGGGAGTCGTTCACGTAATCCCTTATCCTGCAGAGCGGGAGTCGTTTAAAATGGTCGACGTGCGCTATGTGGTTTTCCCCTTTGAAGAATTTAAGAAGGAATTTAACAGCGTAAGCTCGGAAATGTATCAGGAGGTCTGGCATAACTAAAAAGATGAATATAGCGTTGCTAGCTGCAATGAAGCAGAGCAAGGTTGTAATAGTATTCTGAAGGTATGAGAAAAGGGCCAGCGCTTAGGTGCTGGCCCTTTTCTGTATTTTACTGCGGTGTGTCTGCTGATCAGAATGGGCTACTGTCATTAAGACCTACTTCTCCTTCTGAGAGGTAGGATTTGGCGTTATTGTTATTCAT
>JAUPVI010000025.1 GCA_030917105.1 Candidatus Babelota bacterium | reverse complement strand
TGAATGCAGAAGAGGTACCGGGTGCCCCTTCAAGGGACCATCTGGTTCGTCGCATCATCGCGCCACAAGGGGCGCGGCGACGAGAAGTTGCGTCCCGCGTGGGGGGCCCCAAAAAAACCGTCCCCGGCAGGGAAAGGAAATAGGAGGATAAAGAGTAGATTTGAAGTCGTTATACAAAAGCAGAAGAGGCTGGTGTGAG
This sequence comes from Candidatus Babelota bacterium, assembly GCA_030917105.1. Lineage (GTDB taxonomy): Bacteria > Babelota > Babeliae > Babelales > JAUPTZ01 > JAUPTZ01. Next base: position 9,540 of record JAUPVI010000025.1, on the reverse strand, counting down.
TAATCGCACCAGCCTCTTCTAATCCAAAACCCCGTAGGGCTATTCTTTAACAACATTCCCACATTCCTTGTCAGGACACGACAGCGTCTCAACGCCATCCTTTCCTTTGTTAACAATCATGTATGGCTGTGTACCACATTTTGAGCATGGGATCTCTTTAACATCGTTAAATACAGCAAACTTGCAGTTTGGGTAACCGGTACATCCCCAGAAGCTTCCGCCACGCCAGGCGCGTTTGGCAATCTGACCGCCACATTTTGGACAGGCCATTTTGAGTGTTTCTTGATGAATATGCTTACAGGCAGGGTAGCCAGAGCAAGAGATGAACGGTCCGTATTTGCCAATACGTTTGACCATATCTTTGCTGCATTTTGGGCATTTAAGACCGGTGGTCTCTGGTTGTACTGGTTCGTTAGCTGTCAACATAATATTTCCTTGTTCGTCCCTCGTATAATTGCTGGTGAATGTGCAGTCGGGAAAACCCTCACATCCCACAAACTCACCGCTCCGTCCAAAGCGAATGTAGAGTGCTTTTCCACACCCTGATTCTGGACAAGTGAGTTCGGTTTTCTGTGCTTCTTTTTTTCCGGGAGCGCCGCCAAACGCTTCAAGGTCTTTACTAAATTTTTTGTAGAACTCTAGCAGTACTTTGTCGCGTTCAATGGAACCCTCGGCGATTTTATCAAGTGACTGTTCCATGTTAGCGGTAAAGTCGACGTTAATAATATCGGGGAGATGGTGGGTGAGGAGTTTGTTTACCGAGCGTCCAAGTTCTGATGGTGAAAACCGCTTGTTATCAACCGTGACGTAATTTCGTTTGATCAAGGTTGAAAGAATAGCGGCGTACGTACTTGGACGACCAATGTCTTTTTCTTTTAATTCTTTTACCAACGTTGCCTGTGTATAGCGTGCTGGTGGTTTGGTAAAGTGCTGCTTGCCTTCTCCTTTGTTCAGGTCGACTGCTTTGCCGTCGGCAACTGATTTTGGAATGGTAGCTGATTTTTCCTCTTCATCTTCTTCTGCTAAGTACACGTTCAAGAAGCCGTCAAACATAAGCGTTGAGCCAGTGGTACGAAATTCATAGTCGCCGCCTTCAATTTGAACAGTACGTTGGAAAAATTCCGCGGCTTCCATCTGGCTGGCAACAAACCGTTTCCAAATAAGTTCGTAGAGTTTTGCTTGCTCGGCGCTTAAGTACGGGCCAACTTTGTCTGGGGTGTGGCTCACATCAATCGGACGGATCGCTTCGTGAGCATCTTGCGAAGCTCCTTTGGCTTCGAACTGTCGCTCTTTGGTCGGCAGGTATTTACTGCCGAATGTATTTTTGATGTAGTCCCGTACGTCAACCATTGCGGTTTCAGAGATACGGAGCGAGTCGGTACGCATGTAGGTGATGAGCGCTTCTGGATTGTCTTTATCACGAAGCGGTAGCCCTTCGTACAACTTTTGCGCTATTTGCATAGTGCGGTCAACCGAAAAACCAAGCTTGTTAAACGCATCTTGCTGAAGCGAGCTGGTCATAAACGGCGGTGCTGGTTGTTTCAAGCGTTTTTTGTCGGTGACTTTGCTGATGGTATACGGTGCCCCTTTCAGTTTGGCGATGATAGCATCGGCCCCTTCTTTCGTCGTAACGTCCGGTTTTTTGCCTTTAATACGGGCAAGTTCTGCTTCAAACGTTTCGCCGTCAATCACGAAAATACCGTGAATCGACCAGTATTCTTCTACTTTAAAGGCGACAATTTCATCTTCTCGCAGGCAGACCAGCATCAGACCAACCGATTGTACGCGGCCAGCGGAGAGTCCCTTCGTAATTTTTTTCCATAAGATAGGGGAGACCTCATAGCCTACCCAGCGGTCAAGAACGCGGCGGGCTTGCTGTGCATGCACTTTGTTTTCATCAATGCTGCGTTTGTCGGCAATAGCCTTTTCAACCGCGGGCTTGGTGATTTCGTTAAACGTTATACGGTGAATAAGGCCTTTTTTGAGAACTTTCTCGATTTCTTGGCCAATATGCCACGAGATGATTTCTCCTTCACGGTCAGGGTCAGAGGCCAGAAAGACTTCGTCGCAGGTACGTGCTTGTTTGCAGATTTGGGAAATCGTATCAGCCTTATCGTCTAGTGGAACATATTCTAGGTCGATTTGGTTGTCTGCGGTGATGGTAACTCCGAGTTTATGGGGTGGTAAATCTTTGACATGGCCAAAGGTGGACATGATTTTGAATTCCTTGCCCAAGAACTTTCCAATCGTCTTGATTTTGGCAGGTGATTCAACAATAAGGAGTTTTGGCATGTATGGCACCTAGGTAAAATAATAAAACAGGTTAGGTATTTTTTTACCATCTCTTGCAGGTTTGTCAACTTTGTACTGATTTTTATAGCAAAAAATTAGATGCTTCCGGTATATAGATACTAAAGTATCTAAGCAAATCCCATTAGTTTGGGGGTGGCGGACGGCGTTTCGTTAGGCGGAGCAATTAAGCAGAGTAATCGCCGTGACTATAGTCAACGCAATTCAATTTGATGGACGAGTTAGTTGTCATTGCCGCGCTTCGCTCGCAATGACAACTAACGCTGCCTACTGCATTATATATAAGCGAGAAAGGTTATTGAATTATGTTGCACCTACGAGGCCTCATAATTGCGTGCGTACTGTTTGTTGGTAGTACCTTTGCGTCGCTCCACGCTGACTTTGTGGAAAAAACCATTTCGGTAGTAGTGCAACAACTACTCTTATCAGATTCATCTGGCTCTGGAGCTGTGGCGGCTTCTTCGACTAAAACCATTACGGTAGGGGAGCTTTCTATTTTTTCTCTCCACCGTACTTCATTTTTATTGGGAAAAACGCCGGATGTTGTTTTTGCTGCGCCCTATTATTACGCGGCTACGGTGATCCTATCTAATTCGGACGGGACACCCTTTCAGCTCGATGCTAATGGAGAGCCGCTTGCTGTCATTGCCTACTTGGGTATTGCGTATGAAAACGGAGCGTGGAAAGATGTGAGTGGAATCTCTGTCGATAGTAATGGAGTTCGGCAATGGCCAGCGGGGGTGTATGCAAGTTTTTCGAACGGAAGTGGTAGCGCACGCTACTTGCAGGGTTTGCTCACCGGGATCACTGCGAATACTGTCGCGTATGGGACGACGACATTTGGGCCAACGGCCGAAGGAGAAAGCAATGTACCGCAGTTATATACGTTGTCCGATTTAGATGTTGATGTTTTGACCAACCCTTCCTTGTTTTTTACCCCCGCAGGTACTATGTCAGGTTCTATAATGGAAATTGCAACGAACGGGTATAAAAACCTTGTGCCGGAGCCAGGGCCACCAGCTATCTGGGGTAAGAACACGCTTCCTTCTGTCAGCGTGTCGGCAGACTCGCCTTCTTTTTCTTCAACAGTGCAGGTGGAAATTGGCACTCAGAGAGGGGGGTATGTGAGCTACAATGTTCCAAAAAGCATGGTGTACCAGGTCATGAACCCATTCCCTTTTACGACCCCTGCAGGCAAAATGAGTACGGTTAGCCAGTATTATCTGAATACACTTTCCGATAATCAGATAGCGATTGGTGCGGAACGGGTCAGTCAGCCGTTTCAGTGCTTTGTACCAGTTATGCTGAATATGCAGCTTTACGATTATTACCTTAAAGTGCCAAACGAAGTAAGTGGCGGTCCTGCTCTTCTTGTGGCATTGGCGGGTAATGGCCCTGGCAAATTTTTAGCTTTGCCGCCGTCTGGATGGACAGCGAACTTAACTGACGATTCATCACAAATTTTGATTCAAGGGCTTCCTTTTTTTAAGGATGGGTTGGAAGGGGCAACAGCTTCTATAAGCCACCAGTTGTATTGCTGCCCGGGGCTTACTATCATTTGTGCCCCCAGCGAACCATCGGTGTCTCTGGCTGCCTATCTAGGGCTGGTGGGTAGTGCGTCGCCTGCTGCTCTTGCACGCAAGAAAGAGCTCTATTTAAAAATGAAGAGTGAGTATGTGACGCAGTTTGGGGTGGCGGCAGCAACAGAGGAGTTTTTTGCGGGTCAAGTTGCTTTTCGTATGCGCCCATTAGACCAAATAAACACTATAACGCAGGCGCAAATACAGGAGAACCCTTTATCTTTGGTAAGTTTTTGGGAAAATGCTATGTATGGCAACAACGGTACTAAGATGAGTGCGGTGTTGCAGGATGGTGCTCAAACAGCAGGTGTGCAAAAACAATGGAGTAACCCGGGAAATTTAGGCGGTATGCTGCAAGTGCAGTTTACCACGGTAAACCCTTCTATTTCATATGATGGCGTAATGATTTTTCCTTCATCCTTTGTTGGTAGTATTGCTCCGTATTACCGTACTGATTTATGGTCTTTGGGGCCACAGTTTTGGTTTGCCCCGTCAGCTGGCGTTGTTACCCAGCTCTCACTAACATTTGATGCGACGACGATTACCGGGGCAACAATTGCGACCGATGCGCAGGTTAAAAAACTTGCCGTTGGAACAACCAATCCACTCAAGGGTTTTGCAGAAAAAGCAAACAGTTTTTGGGGCTTAATGGCACCGCTCGCGCAGGCAAAAAAACATGGGATGAGTGAGCTTCAAAAAACTCAGATTGGCTTAGGAGTAGGACTTGGTGTTGCAGGGGCTTTTGGCGCGTATCAATGGTATAAGCGTCGCAAGGAGAACAAGGATTAACCTGGAAGCAGGTACATGGCGAGTAAGCCAGTGCAGAAGCCGGGAATGAGCGGTGCGGTTTGAATGAATGGACCATAATATGGCCATAAAGCAGCAGTGAAGCCGCCAACCAGAATGCCAACCAGCGCACTACGCACCGTGAGACGTTGTGGCGCATAAAGGCTCATAATAACAAGTGGGCCAAAGGTGCTTCCCAGCCCTGACCAGGCATAGCGAACCATTGAATACATGGTGCTCGTGTTGGTGAGAGCAATGGTTGCACCGATGCCGGCAATGAGCAGCGTGCTGAGCCGGGTTATGAATTTTTCTTGCACTGCTGTTTTTGCTTTGCAAAGATCGCGGGCGATGACCGAGGCACAGACAATGAGCTGTGCGTCGAGCGAAGAAATAGCGGCTGCAGTGACGGCGCAGAGAATAAAACCAGCAAGTAACGGGGCGCATTGCTCCATCACAAGGTGAAGAAAGAGCTTTTCTGCCGAAGCTGGTGGGGTAGTGAAATACCAGCGCGCAAGAAGGCCAATGGCCGCTGATGAGCTGAGTGCAAGTGCTTGAAATGTCAGGCCCAGACGCTGAGCCTTTTTCATATTTTTGACTGAATCAATCCCCATAAACTTTGTTAAAATGTGTGGCATGCCGACATAGCCAAGCCCCCAATTTACCGCGGCAATAAGTCCTGCGCCGATAGCGCTGGTGGTAGGCAGTAAGGCTGCGCAATCGACAGTGCCCACAAAATCGCCGGTTTTTGCTAAGCGCCAGGCCGTAATCAAGGGGACAATGATGACCATCGAAAGGAGAAATACTCCTTGGAATGCATCGGCAAGTGCAACCGTCATGTAGCCGCCGATAGATATGTAAAAAGTAACCAGCAGTGCGCATCCAACAACGCCAACCCAGTACGGCGTGCCAAAAGCGTAGGTTATAATGCTGCCGATACCGCTGAAGGCAGCAGCGATGTAAAAAATGAAGAAAAAAGTGAGTAGGGCTGAGCTTATAACAGTGAGATAGCCGTTGCGGTCGCCGGCCACGGAACAGAGAAAGTGTGTGAGGGTGCTGCTGCCATGTTCCTCGGTTGCAGTACGGAGTTTTGGAGCGATGAAGTGCCAGGTTGCCCACATACCGCCAACCAGGCCAAAAACTGTCCACGTTTCAGTGTTTGAGAGGTACACTGCGCCAGGTAGGCCAAAAAAGAGGTACACTCCCATGTCAGCTGCCAAGGCGGAAAGGGCGGTAATCCAGTAATTCATTGTGCGATTTTCGGCACCAAAGCTGTCGGATTTTTTGGTCTGGTGGTAGCCATAAACGCCAATGCCAACGAGGACAAGAATGTAGAGGGCAAATGCGATAAGAAATGCGATCATAAAAAGCCTTTAGAGTAAGAAGCGAGGCCGACAGTTGTAACTGATGCCTGGATTCTTGTCAATGCTTGGTGGTAGCGTTTTTTGCTGAATAGTGTAGGGTTATGCGGGTCGGTGGATGCTGGGCTCATCTGACTATACAAGGGGGGATAATGAAAAAGTTAGTATTATTTCTAATGAGTTTTCTGGTGGCAGGTTGTCCAGTGCTGGCGTCTAACACACCAAGTCGGTGCACAAAAAAGGCGAGCGTCGGTAGTTCGCAGCAAAAAGAGTACGTGCAGTGGCAAAAAAAAATGGCGAAGAAAGATCGTTTGACCAAAAAAAAAGAAGACAAACGTATTGCGGCGGAGTATTTAGAGGAGGATCAGGCTCTTGTAAATTTGTTTGGTGATAGGAAATTTCGGCTTTTCTTTGATAAGTTGTGTTCTGGGACGTATACGGATGAGTCAATTCTTGAGACGTTGCAGTCAAGATGCCAGGTATTAAGCCGTGACGAAAAAGTCTTGCTGACGGTGCCAACTAAGTTTGCATGGTTGTTGTGCTGTGATAGGGAGGCAGGCCTTCCTGTTGAAGTTTTTACTAAGGTTATAGAAATTTCTGAAACGTTGCCAGAGCAACGTCGCCAGTTGCTTGTGGCGAGTATGCCGTTTGCTTTGTCATTTAGTGGCAGTGACTTTGGAAGTTTTGACTTGTATAAGCGCAAAGAAAACTTGAAAACGATGCTTGAACATCTTGCACCGTGTGGAGATTTCGAAATAGTTAGACAGCTTTTTTTGGAGCCGGGACAGTGGTCAATAGGAAGTCGTGTTAATGTTAATGCCGACGGTTCATTTAACTCATCGGGGCCCGAAGAACCTGGCCCTGGGTGTCTTCTTGTTGATGTGATAGACACTAAATTCAAAGAACTTGTTGTGGCGGCGTTTGGAAAAGCAATGCCTGTGAGCGGCGAGTCACCTGCGCGAGAGCGGGCTTTGCTAAGTGACTTGTCGTTTGTGACTTTTCCACTATCTATTGAGGAGGCAGTGGAGAGCGTGTGCGATTGTACTCCGGTTCCATTCCCATCACTTGATGATGTGCCGTCACCCATAGAATCAGAGGCTGTTGTGTTAGCGCCGACCCGTAGGCCGCGATCTGAATTGCTTGTTCAACGCTCGTGGTTAGAGAGTACAGATGACAAACCTCTGTATGCGGATGATGCCGGGTATGTGCGAGAAGTAGATCGGCTGCGGCAACAGCTGCAGTGTGGGGTTGATTGGATTGCGGTGCGGCCTGCGTTGCTGCATTCGACGGAGTATGCTCCTGAGCGCTTGGCCGTATTTAATAGTTTTTGTGACAGCGCCTCGTTGGTAGTGCCTGTAGCGGTATCTGTGCCGATTGTGCCGCAGTGTTCTCGGCTGGTTTTTGCTGCCCCAGTGGCCAACGTGTTTTCTCCAAAATTTTTAAAAATAGCGTGCCTAGCACTTCCATCAAGAGGTGAATGCACTGTCGAGCAACGAAAGATTCTTTCTGCAGTATATCGGGTGTTGATGTTCAACAAGAGAGCTCGTGATATGCTGACTTTGTGTGATGCTCCGGCAATTTCTATAGCGTCTATAGAATCGGTGGGTACAGCAGTGTTGCCAGATGTGGCAAATACTGGCGATCTTGAGGTAGTACGGCCACATAGAAGTAAAAGGCCCAGTACGCGAGAAAAGCGGCCTTCTGCCAAATGCTTGCGTGTTGTTGTTAATGAAATAGAACAATCTTTGCCAATGGCAGAGTTAGCACCTGCTGTTGCTGTTGTGGTAGAGGCGAAGGGCTTGCCAGGTGTCAGTGGTTCTCATAAAAAACGATCATCGATAAGGAAAAAAACTCGTATCTCTAAAAAATTTTCCCCGGCAAAAATCTTGCGTGCGCTTGGTGTTAAAGAATTACCGCCGCTACCGGCGGTAAACATTGTGAGTGAGCCGGTGGTGCAGCAAAAACGTTTTGATATTCTCGCCGCTGAACTGCTCACTGAGCCGGCTAAAATAGTAGTTCAGAAGCCAGAGGAAGTTGTTGTAAATCGCGTTACGATTGAGGAATCGGTTGTGGTTCCGGTGCATGCAGACAGCAAGCAAGTGATCCCTGACTTTATTAAGCCAGTACATGATGATCAAGGCTCGGTCCATTCGCGTCCTGATCAATCTTCTGTCTCAGGAAGCCCTACGGCTGTCGATGACGCAGCTCTGACTGTAGACGATCGGCATGTTTCTCACAGTAATCAGCCGGCAACAATGGAAAAGACATCGTTCAATGGAACACTTTATTTAGCTGCTGGGGCAACGCTTCTTACGATTTCTGGGGCGCTGGTGAAAAGAATTGTTAATTTGAGGAGATGGGCGGCTTTTAGAAGCTTTTTGTCGACCGTTAGTAGTACTGATTCGCTTACGATTTCGCAAAAAAAAGCGGTGGCACAGGTTGTCGGTGCGGTTCTAGCTGGTGGAGCTGGGTTGGCACTTGTCGGCATAGGCTTGCGAGGCAGGCAGCAAAGCTGCACTGGTGAGTAATTATGGCTTGCATTTGCCTTTAGCCACTCTTTTATGATGTACTAGGGGCCGCTCAATATTCGCGTTTAATGCTAGGAGAATTCGTATGCCTCATCGTACACATCAAAGCTTTTTAAAGCAGCTTTTACATAAATGGTACACCTCGTTGGAGCTTTTTGAGCCCAAAGAGCTCAGTGTGCTCGTTTTTGCCTCGCTGAATACGGTCTTGCGGAGCTCTGGTATTCTGTTGCGTGATTTTTCTTGGTGGCTGTTTGTGTGGACAGCGTACATTGATCTATATATTGATGGGAGCGGGTTGTTCTGCCGACTCTGGGAATATAGTACCCCATTGTATTACAGCATTGGTTTTGAGCCGCGACTCTATTTGTTTTCCCTAATTCTTACCGCATTTGTCATGATCTTGAGTGTGCGGTCATCGATTGAAGCAAAAACTCTTGGCTATTTCATGCGCTACACCAGTCGCTTGCCATTTTTTGCGATTCTTTTTTTTGTGATTCCACAAATCTATGCAATACCGGTTTTCTGGCTGGCGACCTTCTTTTTTTGTGATGCATCACTGAGCCTGCGAAATTTCTGGCGTTCGATTTATAATGCAGTGGTATTGAATCTTATGTATGCGCCGTATTTGTTGTGTGTGGGCGCGTTGCATGGAATCTTTTTTCATATACATCGGCTTTTATGGGAGCTAACCCCGCTTGAGGAATATTATTTTGCGCCGTATGCAACAAAGTATACGACTTCGCTCGTTTTGTATCTTTTTTTTATCGCGATGGTGCATTCATTTTATGTACGAATAGTTCAGTCTAATAGTGCGAATCAGATGTTCTTGCGCTAGCGTAGCACGTTCTGCTTGCGCCCCTCTTTATATTCCTTTACACTACCCGCCTTCTCAGTTTTTAATGCTGGTGTAGCTCAGTGGTAGAGCACCTGATTCGTAATCAGTAGGTCGTCGGTTCAATTCCGATCACCAGCTCCAGC
>JAUPVI010000024.1 GCA_030917105.1 Candidatus Babelota bacterium | reverse complement strand
CCCTGATCAGGGTACGTATGTTAAGCTTCAGGTAATTGGCGAGTGGGGGCGATCTCTGCTTGCTGCCTTATGCGTTGATGATGCATCGGGTCGCCAAGTGCTTGGCAGTGTTCGTGATACGAATAGCAAGGAATCTATTAAACATACTGTTCTGTATGTGAGTGGTGCAGTTCTTGCCTGTGTTGTTGGCGGTGCCTGTCTCTGGATTGCCTATCACTCAAGGCATTCGCAAAAAAATGAACGACTAACGGCGATGACAAATTTTAGTGGAACATATTCTGCTGTTTCTCCCGGGGGAGATGCTAGCTGTGTGCGGGATGAGTGTCATCAAGCATTTACGCTCCTGCCCGCAGATGCACTCGTGCGACTTCAACAAGAAGATGGCTTAGTCGTCCATGCCCTAAACACTGGCACAGGAGGAATGGTCATTGAAAAACCAAGCCCGGAACTCCGCGATAGATTGATGCGTGAGGCATCCTGTGCCCATTTAAGTGCGGATGATGCGCTTCATGTACGCAAAGCAGAACAGGCTGTACGTGCTGCGACGATAGCTAAGCCTCTGGAAGAAGCGGAGGTGGTTACATTGCTTACGCGTGAAGAAATACTTGCACCATTGGTTAGCCACGTGATTGGCGGAAGAGGTCCTGATAGTGCGGCGGTGTTATTGCGATCACTTATGGATGATAAGGTTGATGATGTGAGAAACATTTTTGCGGAGGAATTAGTGGCGTTTTGCGGTACCTCGATGCAGTCGTTCATGACTGATCGTCGCCAGGAGCATGCACCAGTTGCCGGATTTATGGGCAAGCGGTCACGGGACTCTGATGTACTGGCGGTTGCAACCTTTATTAAGGGCAACAAAACGCCACTCAATGCAGTATTGCATTTGATGCGGGCTGACAAGGTGCAGCAACATCGGTGCGTACAGATTATTATTGAATCTCTTGCTGCTATGCTTATGGAGCAGCAGGGGATTGATGAAGCAGTAGCGCATCGTGCATTAATCGGCACACTGTGGCACCGGAAAAAATATCGAAAAATGTTACGAAAATGGCATAACAGGGTGAGCCCTGCATCTGACAGCATTAATGATGATGCTGGTGGGGCGCCTCCTTCTAATGACCGACCGCCGGCGGAAGCAAAGCTGACAAATGATGAAGCGTTGTTTGCTAAAACGACGGAAACACTATTGAGTAACAACGAAAAGAAGTAACAAAAAGTTTGGCCAGCGGTTCTTCCGCATTGCTTGATGCATGCAGCGGGAGCGATATGCTGTCACGGAAGATCGATGATCGATGTGTGTGTACTTGCGGTGAGATCGCTGGCCAACCAGTAAAGAAGGATGTAGTTATGATAAATAATATAGGACGAAATATCTTTTTTTTTGATCTGTGTATCTAGTAGCGCGGCATATGGCTCGGCGCGCCACGCGCCCACGTTGAGTGGTTCTTCACCAATTACCATTGCGGGGGTTGTATGTGGTAAGGAGGGGGCACGGCTGTATTTGCCGCAATCGGTATATAGTGATTATATAGCCGCTGGGGGGAAATTATTGATTTCTCTTAAGCGAGAGAAATCAATGGTGCAACAATTTACCTCTCTGTCCACCGTCACGGAGGTGGCAAAGGCAGTGGGGAGCGCGATTTCATATGCGTTAGTACAGATCTGTTTGGGGGACAAAACAGTCTGTCTGCTCCCCACTACTTTTTTAACTGCGTTGGGTTTACCAGAAGGAAAACCAGTACAACGACTTGGTGTTGATCGGCGCAGCATGCGTGAGTTTATGCATATGATGGAGAAATTACGCACTTCTTTTACTGGTCGTGAAGCAGAGGATGAGCGATTACTTGCCCGTTATCTGTATAATTCTCCGATTACTGATCAGTGTAATTCACGCTCAATAAAGCGGGTGTTGTGGGGTTTTGATCCATTGCCTGCTTGGGTTGAGCGGGTTGTGCTGCGGCAAGAAGATTGTGGGAGCTCTGACGCTTCCTCGGTCAGTACGCGAAGCTCATCAAGCACTTCTAATTCATCTTATTCTTCTACTTCTTCTGGTCTTTCTTCTGATCTTGATTCCACTTTTAGTATTGGCTATCTATCGAGTACTAAGAGTGTTGCAGGGTTGGCGCTTGAATATGGAAAAGAGGAATTTATGAGCTCTTTCTTTAAAGGAGATAAGATGCTAGATCTTTCCGGTCAAGGGCTGAATACGCTTGATGATTTTTGTCAGGTTTTCACGAATTTTTTTTCAGCTGAAGAGTTGCTTAAAGTGACCGAGCTTAACCTGGCAAATAATGCCCTGGCCGAGTTGCCCATAGGGGCTTTTTCTTGCTTTCCTGCGCTTCAGTCATTGATGTTAAATAATAATCCGTTGCGCAGCATTTCAGTCCGTGCGTTGCAAGGGCTAGAAAAGTTAGAAAAGCTTTTTATGGCCGACGTTGCCGCCCTTGAGCTGCCGGAAGAGTTTTTAAAGCCGGTGCCACGACTTACTTTGTTATTTTTGCCACGCTGCGGACTTGCGTCTTGTCCTTCATTGCGCCTGGTGCTCAAGCTTAAAACACTTGATATTTCTGGTAACCAATTTACCGACCTACCAAATATATCCTTTCTGCCAGACTTACGTGTATTGAATGCGATGGATAATAAAATTGTCATGTTTGATATTGCTCGCCTCCCGCGAGATAAAGATGGTCAGCTGATGCTGTCTACCTTGCAGTTGAATGATAACTTAATAGCGGTATTGCCAACGACTTTTTATAGCGCTATGCCGCAAAAAGGTTTCTTGCTTACTCTGCATAATAACCCACTGTGGGAGAGCGTCAACACACAAGGAGTTCTTGACGGGCTGAAGGAGATTGGATTTGATGCCATCGATGATGAAAGCAGAAAAAAAGGAGGCCTTCTAGCCACCGAAGTGAGTGATTATATTTTTAACGATATACGTGACACCGTGTGCTGCTACCTGGGGCGAAAAGATCCCATTATTGCTTCTGTGGTTTGGAATGAAATTAAGCAGCAGCGGCCATTGAGCTGCCTTGAGACAACAAAAGCGGATAGGGTGAAGTGGGTTCAGGATAATGAATGGTGGATTATGGCTGGTGTAACACTTATAACTGGCGGTATCGGAGCAATTGTTGGGTTGTTTGTGCGGCAAGCGGGCAAGACTTTTGCTAAGAGGGCAGCCGTTGGGGGAGCCATAGGGGCAGTTTTTGGCGCAGCGGCTTCTGCGCTGGGATGTACATTGGCTTCACAAGGAGGACACATGTATATGGATACCGGCGGTAGTAGCGTACATATGACTTCAGATTTGAAGAGGCTCTATGTTGGTACGTATCGCATTATTGCCTTACTTGCGCTCTTTAAGCAGTATTTGATTGCCTTGAGTGTTTCACTTTTGTGGCTTTCGCATTATGACAAGTTTTTACAGCTCGGGAATCGTGTAGATCTGCTTATGAGAGATCTGGAGATTAAGATGTGGGTAGCAACGAAAAAGTTGCTTGCACGTGTTGATGAGCCGACCACCTTAGCCATGCTTCATGAGTTAACGTGCGAGACTCCTATGGATGAAATTCGCAAGCATACGCCGGTAGATCTTTTTCCGGGGGAATCACTTGAGAATGTTAATTTATCTGCAGGGGCCGATTTTCGTTGGATCGGTCAAGACAAGTTGGCCATGGTGCGTGCAGTGATTATACGTTTTTCGGCGGCGGCGCGAACCGTTCGTGCGGCCTTGGTAAATCGCTATATGGGAACCTATGACCACGCAAGAGTTTGCCGTTTAATGTGTGATGCTGCAGAGCTACGCGAAGGGCTGAGTCTTATAATGACCGAAGTTGTTACGCCGTTGAGGACCGGCATGGAGACTGCCGGTGAAACTGATTTGGTATGGCATGAAGAGCTGCGACGCTTCGGATTGGTGGTAAATGAGTGTAATATTGCGTTGGAGATTTTTGTAAAACATAAAGCGTGCTTAGAGAAAATAGTACGGTAAGTTGGCAACAGTTGAGTGCCGGGTTCTCGCTCTTATTTTGATGGAAGCCGGCACTTTGTTTACTATTTGTACTGCAAATTGCTACGCTTGTTCCTGAGATTATCTAACAACTCGGGGGCGATGAATTGTGAGAGTTTTTATCATTATTATGCTGTGCATAGAGGGTTTTTTAATGGGATCAGGAGTGCGTGCTGATGTCGGCTTGTCACAAAAACAGTATAATGATTGCTCACTTCATTTTGTGGTGTCGCTGCCGGCTCAGGATGTAGCCCATGCGGTGGTTACGCGAGGTACCTCTGTTACTATTACTTTTTCTGGGCTTAGTATGATGGAATTGCAAACGGTATGTTTGCAGCAGGGTCCGCACTCATCGCCAATGCTGATTCGCTGTTTGGTTACGGCAACGCCTAACGGAGGTTCAGCGCTTGAGCTTGACCTTGCCGAGCTAGCACATCCGGTAGTACGGGTTATGGTGAGTCAGGCATTAGGGCAGCTTATTATTGGAATTCATGATGCCCCAGCTGTTCAGCCGACTTTGCAGAGTCTTCCCTTGCGCTTGGCGTAGCTTTTTCATAATTGCTTGCCCAGCTGCCCCTTCAATTCACACTTTTGCGTAAAAAAGCAAAGGCTTTAGTTGAGGCGAGTTAGGCGCTTGACGTTGTTGTAGCGGAATGCGAAGAACAAGAATCGGTCGATTAGCAAACAATAGTTAATCTGACAGAGGTATATTCTATTTTTAGTGATTTTGATAAAAAAAGTGAAGAAGAGCGCTTTAAAATAGGAACTCTTATGAAAGAGGCGGGACGCATAGTAAGTCAGCGCCTGTGGTGAAGTAAGTAGACGCATGTCTGCCTAGTTTTTTGTGGCCAATTTGCTATAGTGAGGCCGTTTTTACGGCCCTTATGGTCATAGCGCGTATTGTTTGGTTGATAGACGGCATACCATGCCGTCACTGCGAGGCGACAAGGCCAACAAAGCAATCCATGAATGTTTTTAATCGGTAAGCATTTTGATCGATTGCTTCGTTGTATAACTCCTCGCAATGACACCTCCGGTGTGAGCTTCATACGATTAGAATTTCAGGCGGAATATGAGCAAACTACTTTCTTTTTTCTTTATCAGTACCATAGTGTTTGGCGGTACTGTATCCGGTGTTTCTATCGACGAGACACCAGATCAAGCTTTATGGGACAAACTAGAGCAGATGTCTGATGAAGAAATTGAGGCGTTGCTTGCCGCCGACGGCATAGACGGTGCAGAAATCTCTGAAGCGCTGCGCGAAGGAATGGTAGAGGGAATGCCAACTCGCATGCCGGCACAGGCTGTCTCGGCAGCGCCGGTGACACTTACGCAAGAGGCTCCAGTGACGCTTACGAGCCTTATCGCACAAGAACAGGCAAAAACAACGGTGAATGATGAGTTTGTGCGGCATTATTTGACGCTCTATTCTTCTCCTAAGTGAGAATCGATTACGCAGCCGAAAGGTGGCTTTGAAGAATCAATAACAAAACTTACCAACTTTCTTGATACTAAGGTTCGCGGTAAGCGGATAGAAACGGTGGCGATGGTCGCGTTTATTGTGTACCGCCAGCTTTCGTGGCTCTATCAACAATACATAAAAGAGGAGCTTGAAAATAGCCCGCTTAAGAAAAAGGGAGTTGAGTTCACCTATACTGAGACGATGCTTGGCATGCTTGGTTTTAATTCGCGTGCCTTATCGTACACTGATTATGCGCTGCGGCTATCATTTTGTACTATGCGCTTGTATATGGATCTCTCTAGTTGGGTACAACTCTTTAAGCAAGGACAATTCTTTGCTGATCCTGATGGATTTTTACGCTTGTTTAAGAATCATTTGATTCGCGCTCACTCTATGTTTAAGTACCATACTTACTATGGTATGCATATGTCGTTGGTTAAGAAGGTAGTGCTGGGTCTTGCATTACCATTTACGTGGGCAGGTCTCTTTTCAAAAACCTCACCCGGTGCACCGTTTCAAAATCCAGTATTTCGCAGTGCTATGGCTGGCTTTAGTCACACTCTCGCGCAAGAAGCAGGATTTGCAGCGCAGCAAAAATTTGAAGAGCGGGTGTCGCGTACGACTCAGCGGAAATGGTTTGATCGGAGCGGGGGCCTGATTCGTGAGCGTTTATTTCTAGATATGGCGTTGTGGACTAGTTCGTATGTAAATAAGCGCTACGTGTATGATAATCCGGCGGTAGAGCCGGCTTCTTATTTTGGGCGTAAAGCGGGAAAATATGCAGTGCGCCACGTGTATTTGCACGTATTGATTAAAGTTATTTCGGCGGCAAGCCGCAACGGTGCCATTCAAGGAGCCGGTTGGATTGGGAATAAATGTGGCTGGGTCCTGGAAAAACTTGGGTTCTGCAACGAAAACCCGGTCGAATCATCGCGGCGCGCGCTGCATAAGCAATGCGTATCCGCACAAATTTTAGATGAAGGACAACCGCTTGAAGAGGTGTTGGTGTATCCAGCTTCAGTGTTTCCGGGGGCGTTTACCCGTGCGGTGCGGCAGGTGATTACGAAACAAAAAGTTGGGGTGGTGCTTAAGCGTGAGCCGGCTTTTATTGCGTATTTAAATGCGATGCATGGTATAGGGCTCTATGACCTTTTACGGCAGATGTCGGTTAACTTTATGGCACAGCAGCAAATGGCAGCGCGTATCACCAAAATCAAGGCGGCAGTCAGTTCTCAAGAGTGGCATGACATTTTGACCAAATTCTTAAATGAGCTTATTGTTGAGCTATTCTTTGATAGACAGCGCATTGTGTGTCAGATGATTACTGAACCGATCTTTGCCTGGGTATCCCAGTCGGTGCTACATTCATTATATGAGTCGGTATTGCCCGAGAAAGTGAAGAAGGCTTAGTTTACGGTGAATTTTTGATGGCAAAAGACGATCCGATTTGTGTCGTGGTCATGAATTTTATACTGTGAATACGTTGTGTAAGGAGAATGTAGCATGAATAAGAAGATACAATTAGTTTGCAGTGGCTTCCTGGGACTTGCCTCTGTTGCGGTAGCGACCGATGTTGTCCCGTCGAGTACGCCACAATCGGGAGAAATACCAGTCTTGGATAGAGACCATTTTCTGACTACCAAAAAGGTTGGTTATGCAGCTACTGGTGGGCTTACATTGTGGTCGCTGAGCACATTGTATAAAGGGCTTTCAACGAAGGAAAAGCGTGCTGCGGTTAGAAAACTTCTATCAAGTGAGCATGGTGGTATTATTGCAGGATTTTCGAAGCGAATGGATGACCCCGCGGTGCGCGCGGCATTTCGCTTCTTGATTGCGGGGGCGGGAATCGGGATTGGCGCCGCAGTGCTGGGGTATTTGACTCATAATAGCGTGAGCAAAAAAATCACGACACGCGGGATTAAGAATTTCGAGTATCTGGAAAAATTGAGCGAAGAATCAGTAAATCCGGCGGGAAATTGGGCGTTGACTGAGCTTGAAGCAGATGCGAAAAAGCATGGCCACGGTTGTTCATATAATCTAATGATTAAAAAAATAGAAAAAGATTGGGCACAGGCGCAGAAAAAGGGTCGCGCGGTTATTGAGCGAGTATTGAATGGCGAGCAAGTGGATACTGTAGAGCTTGCGAGTATGGTAAAAGCAAACATGAAAGGTTTCGGGTTAACGATAAAACGTTTGCTTCCAATTGCTCAAAAGCTGGTCATGGCAGCGCAGAGTGATCCAGAGCTAAATAAAGAACTGGAAGAGTATGCATTTTATCTTGTGATTGGCGGAGAGCCAGTGGCAAAGCAGTTTCCAAAAATGCAAGCGTTGCTTGCACCGCAAGAATTAGCCAGGTATAGGGATGGCTTTGTACAGTCCATCCGCGCTACGATTGCCTCTCAGACGAAAGATGGTTTTCCTCTGACACCACAGGCTGTATTATTTGTAAACAATGAAGATGATGCTCGCGCTATTGCTAAAGATGTTTCGACTATTCGTGCATTCGCAGTTGGGGTGGCACGAAGCATGGCAACTGACTCCAATTTGCCAGAAGCTGTTCTCTCTGTGACGCAAAATTCAGCTATTGATAGTTCTTTTTCGCAATTTAGTAGTCGGAGCAGCGCGGTACTTGCTGATATAGCGATTGTGCAAGTGCTTAGCGCGGTAAAGGAATGGCTGCCAGAAGGCGATGCTGATCGAGCCAAATTGGATGCTAAAATTGCTGCAATTCGTGATCGGGCGATGGCAGCATTTCGCCAATAAGGTCCTATGGTGTAATGCGCGTGCGAATGTAAATGAAATAAAAAAGAGAGGCGTGATTTATCACGCCTCTCTTTTTATAACTGCACTGAAACTAACGAAATGAAATGTAGAGATGGATAAAAAAAGAGGTTTGATTTTTAGGTCAAACCTCTTTCAAACTTTGGCTGGGGCGGAAGGGATCGAACCTCCGAATGGCGGCTCCAAAAACCGCTGCCTTACCACTTGGCGACGCCCCAGCAGATTTTTATGCGGCGCAGTATACTACTCTATTTTTTTTTCTTCAACTTTCGTTTCATTTTCTACTTCAACATCTTCAACTTCTTCAGTATTTCGTTCAGGAAATCCGGAAGTTTGGGCATTGTTGTAAGCCTCTAAAACTTTACGTTCTATTATTTGGCGCATTTCGTTATTAAGCGGATGCGCAATGTCTTTAAAGGTTCCGTCTTTTTTCCGCCGAGAAGGCATGGAGACAAACAATCCAAGAGCACTTTCTACAAGCTTAACTTCGCGAACAATAAAGCTGTTATCGAACGTTAAACTTACGTATGCTCGTAGTCGTCCGCCAAGAGAAACCGGGTAGATTTTTACCTCTGTAATTTCCATTGATATCCCAAGATAATACTGTTGCTTGTTATAACTAAGTTATAACCATTCAGGTGCGTATGCACCGTCACGGCTCCAGTATACCCGGTTAACCACAAGAGCTGGTGTCAAAAATTGTATGAGTTATTCATGTCTTGGTGTCGTGCCGAATATAGCTCACCACACGCAGAACTGTTTTACGGAGCTGCTGTACGTTGTGTAGGCGGATGATACGAATTCTGGCTTTTATTGTCAAGAGTAGGATGACATTTTGTGGCCATTTTTGCCAGACCTACCGTTTTTTTGCCGCTCGTAGCTTTGCTGAGCGAGAGGCCCGGTTGCGAGAAACCTCCTCCTCATGGGGAGTGATCGGCTTGCGGGTTATTGTCTCCAGTTCCATCGGGTGATTTCGGAAAAAATCTTTTACAATTCGGTCTTCTAATGAGTGGAAGCTGATGCAGACGATCGTACCTCCTTGTTTCACCAGCGGAAGGACATTTTTCAGGAAAAGTTCAATGTTTTCCAGTTCCTTGTTTACAAAAATGCGAAGAGCCTGAAAAGTCTTGGTTGCCGGGTGAATACGCTGATAGCCCCGCACTGGTACCAATTTTTGGATGAGATCGGCCAATTGCTTGGTGGTCTCAAATTTGGTGCCGGTAGTTCGTGCCGCTACGATGGCTGCTGCAATTCTGCGTGATAATGGGTCCTCTCCGTATTTGTAGATAATGTCGGCTATTTGTTCTTGTGAGAAGCGGTTAACAATGTAGGCCGCATTAAAATAATGATGACCTTTTGACATTCGCATATCAAGCGGGGTGTCCTTATTAAAGGAAAAACCGTCTTCGTGGCGAATTTGAAATGCCGATGTACCAAAGTCGCTAAGGACGCCGTCTAATTTGGTGATGTTGTGCTTCTTTAATAATTTGTAACAATGAGCAAAATTGCCCCATTCTGCGATAAAGCGGTTGCCGAATTCCTGCTCAAGGGCGGGAGCGTTTCGTTGAATTGCTTCCTTGTCCCAATCGAGGGCAATAACCCGACAGGTCGGCTCAGTCGAAAGAATCTTGCGGGTATGTCCGCCCCCGCCGAAAGTTGCGTCTAAATAAGTCCCCCCAGGCTTAAGGGCAAGGTGCTCGACTGCTTCTTCAAGGAGTACTGTTGTGTGGTACGTATTAAGTGTATCGTGGTTGAAATTTGATGTTTTCACTTTTTGAATTCGATATTTTACGTGGATTTTTTACTACAAAGTCTATGACGTCCCCTAGTATGCCATATTTTTGATCATTTAGAATCACTTTTCTACCGGCAAGGGCTGCGAGGAGGCCAATATTTATCTTTTGATGGTCTTTTAGCAGCTGATAAGTGGAGTCGTAGGCTTCTTTTCGTTCAGACTCATCAAAGATTGCGAGGAAGCCGCGGGCGTATTTTCGGTCATAGGCCGTGGTAACACCGTCAACGTTAATAGACTGTGTTTGGCCCTGCTCAATCCGAATGATGGGAGATTTGTCG
>JAUPVI010000023.1 GCA_030917105.1 Candidatus Babelota bacterium | reverse complement strand
AGCCGAGCGATTCAAGATCGGTCATTGTGTACTGTGTCACCAATTCATTTGTTTTTGGTGGGATATAGAGTGGGAGTACATTACGGAGCGGTTCTGGTGAAATCACGACACCAGCGGCATGCTTTGAGGCGTGGCGGGTAAGGCCTTCAAGCTTGAAACAGATGTCCATTAGATGCTTGATATCCGGATCTGACTGCATAAGTTCTTTAAATTTTGGTTCCTGCTCTAAGCATTCTTCGAGCGTAATTTTAAGTTGATCCGGTACTAAATCGGTCAAATTGTTAGCATCTTGAAACGGAAAGCCAAGAGTGCGGGCAACGTCCTTGATAACACCTTTTGCCATCATAGTACCAAAGGTGATGATCTGGCAGACGGCATCGTGGCCGTATTTATCTTTTACGTAGTTAATAACTTTTTCGCGGCCATCGATACAAAAGTCGATATCGATATCGGGCATGCTGACCCGTTCCGGATTCAAAAACCGTTCAAAGAGTAGGTTATATTTAATGGGGTCAACGTTGGTAATTTTTAATGCCCACGCAACAAGTGATCCAGCCGCAGAACCACGTCCCGGACCAACCGGGATGTCATTCTTTTTCGCCCAGGAAATGAAGTCGGAAACAATCAAAAAGTAGCCGATGTAGCCCATTTTTATGATGAGGTTCACTTCTTCAGTGAGGCGTGCATCATATACCGAATATTCTTCTTTGGGGATTAGATCATTCTGCTTAATTTCGGCGAGTCCCTCATGGCATAACTCGCTAAAAAATGATGCTTCTGTGTGCTTTTCTGGGATGGGGTATTGCGGAAAAAACAGCTTGCCGGTTTCAAAGGTGAAGTCACAACGATCGGCAATTTCGCCAGTGCGCCAAATGGCATCATGGTTATTGGGAAACTGTTCAAGCAGATATTCGGGTGTTTTTACGTAGCCACGAAAGTCGCCAAAGGTCATGCGGTCAGCATCTGACATCAGGTGCTTTGTTTGGACGGCAAGCAGAATTTCGTGTGCCTCATGGTCGGCCTGGTGCAGATAGTGTGAATCGGCTGTTACAATACAGTCAGCACCGAGCTTTTTGCCTGCTTCAATAAGCAGATTGTTTGTACGCTCCTGTTTTTTGCCTTGCTCACTGTTTTCAAAGCCAGGGATATTTAGCTCACTTGGCATAAGTTCAAGGAAAAAGCGGTCGCGGCCAAAGATGTCCAATCCCCACTGAATCCATTTCTCTCCCTCGTCTTGTTCACCGTGGCGCATCAGTGATGGAATATGGCCGCCAAGGCAGGCGGTTGATACGATTAAGCCCTTGTTGAATTTTTCGAGTGCGGCATAGTCGATTCGTGGCTTAAAGTAAAAGCCATCTTGATAGGCGTACGCCATGAGGCGACAGAGATTTTGGTAGCCTTCGCGGTTTTGCACGATAAGGATCAGGTGGTGGTATTTTTCTTGCGCGTTTTTTATTGCCACATCTGGCGTAAAATACATTTCGCAGCCGAGGATAGGTTTGATTTTGCGCTTTTTTGCTTCCTCAAAAAATTTGACCGCGCCAAAGATGTTGCCGTGATCGGACATCCCGACTGCTTTCCACCCTTGTTCCTGTGCAAGTTGCATGAGGTCTGGGATGCGGATAGCGCCGTCAAGAAGAGAGAATTCGGTATGCAGATGGAGATGGGTAAAATGCTTTTGGCTCATTGCTGATTGTGTGCTTCTGGTGCGCGTTGAAATGTGAGGGAGAAAAATGAGCGGTCATGCTAACAGATTGCGGTTTTTCATGCAACACGGGGATGTTCCGAACCTTGCATTCACCTCAATTTCCTTGTACCGTAGCGGCCTTAATACACAAATATAGGTCAACTCGTATGTACACATTCAAAAAAACATTTTTCATCTTAATTTTTGCCATTTTCGCTGCATCATCTGCTTCTGCAAAAACCAATTCAGGAACCTTCTCGCCACTTACAAAAGGAGTTGTTACCACCACGGCGCTTGGGGTTGCTGGGTATCTCATTGCAGAATACGCACTGAGCTCCTTGCGGGATCCACTGTTGCGCACGACGGCTTCAACCGCAGTGTCGGGTGGTATTGATAGTGAACGATGGTTGAGATTCCAAAAATGGTGTCAGCGATTAATCATTGGTGCGGCTTGTGTCGGCGGCGGGGCGCTCGCGGTTAAATGGGCACGCGGTACTACAGAAAAGAGTACAGCAGCGAGCGAACGTCAGCTAACTCGCAAGGAGTGGGAAGGATATCTTGCAGCGGTTTCGTATAAAAATATTGGTATGACGCAGGAAGAAGTGTGCGAGCACGCTCACAAGCGGGGTGATGAGCTACAAGAACAGCTATTGATCTACGCACGTGCCGGCGAAATTGCAAAATTTGCTGACTTGGCGACGTATGAAAAATTTCCAAATGACCGTATGGTTGATGGAAAACGTCTTAAAATGGCAGGTTGTGTGTGCCATCCGGATAAGACAGCGAAAAGCCCTGCTGAAGTACGTGCGATGTACGATAAGTTTCAGCAGCGCCTCAATTACGCAACAGAACCAAATCCACGGCTTGACCGTGAGAGAGCGACGGCAGCGTATGACTTACTGTACGGAACATTTAACGCAGCGGTTGATCCGAATAAAGAACGCGTCGACTGTGCTGCCTAAGGAGTAATAAAGATATGGAGCTCACTCGCACAAAACTTATAGTTTTACTGGCAATAATCATGCACGTTGGCGTATATATATGTTTTTGGTGGTAGGTTGGCACAAGAGAGCCTGCCGCGATGGCTTCGTATACCATTGGCCTTGTGTCTATACCGTCTCGGGTGTATCAAGAACAGGCGGCTACTGCGTTTATCCAGAGCGTCAAAAACGATGCCCGCAGTGCCGGCTGGTGGAAGTTTACGATCAAAGAATTTTCTGTGGCTGGCAGTGGTGATTCTGTGCTGCTGAATGCGGTCTGTGAATCGGCAATCCAAGCCGGTGTTGATGTGATTGTGACTACTGGCTGGATGTGTAGCCAGGCAGCTGTTCAGGCTTGCAAACGGCGGCATTCATCAATACCAATTGTTTTTCTGGGAGTTATCGATCCTGTTGAGTTGGAGATAGTTGATTCACTCAAGAAGCCAGGCGGGAACGCGACGGGGGTTTCTCCTTCGGGTGGTGTGCGGACCGATCCAACCTTGCTTTTGACGGCAGCAAAACCAGACTGGAAGCGGGCGTTGCTGCCATATGGAGTGGTAGCAGATGGTAATGAAAAATATGCGGAAAGTATTAGGAAACGTTGTGCGCTTACGGGGCAGGAGGTGACCTTGCTTCCGATAGACAATGTCAGTGATACGCTGTTGAAAATTGAATCGCTGCTTTCTGGTCACGACGTTCTGATGTACTTGGAAGGGGATCTGTTGGTTTCTTACGGGGCGGCTTTTGGCAAAATTGCGTCGAAATATGGCGTGACGATGCTGGCCGGCTCCCTTGACGGACTGGATGAATCAGCGCTGACTTTTGCTGACAATCCCACTCCTGTCGCAGCGGAAGCCTTTGAGATGGTAAAACGCATTCTTATTCGCGGTGAATCGCCGGCGACGATGTCGATTGAATGTTTGCCGAATGTGTATGGCTTTACGATTAATCGCGCTTTGTGCGCAGAGCAGGATTTAGCAGATATTGATATTTCTCGTGTGGTGAGTGCGGTACGAAGTGATCCTTCGCTTGAAAGTGTTCATGATCACATCATCATCAAATAGACACACCGCGCAGGCGTGAAAAAAGCCCCCCGCGCCCGGCTACAGTTACTTAAAACCGGGCACGAGAGGTTTCTACGCAGAAATATCTTACACTACTCTGACGTGGTTGTGAATAAGAGAAAGTTCATCATTATTTTGCACTGAAGCCATACTATCCTGAACATCTTTGCCTTGTAGGCCTTGCTGAGTAAAGAGGCTCTTGTTGATAGTTAAAACTCGATCGTTTGGTGCAGTTTGAACAGGCATATTTTGTGGAACGCGTCCCGAGCATAAAATTTCTTTTGCCGTGGCAATGCTATGTGGGCCTGAGAAATAGGGTCAGAAGCGTAACTGAAGACCGCATCTTTTATGCCATCAATTGAAGAGGCAAACATAGTAACACCATGTTGAGACGCGAGCTTTCCAAGTCCCGATCCGTTGCTTGCTATAGGGTCGGCTTCTAAGTACATAAGCATATCATGCCCCGGAAGGACGGTCGTGCATATACTGATTGTTTCGTTAGGATTATTAATTGGCAGCAGGGTGACATCTACAGAGTTGGTCTTAAGCGCCTCTTGTATCTTGAAGGCCAGTGGTTCATTTCCATCGGTAACTGCGGCGTATGGTAGAAGTACTTTTTTAGTCGTGGGCTTAAGTGTTAACAAAAGCGTCGCAATATCGACTTTGTTTTCAAATGAAGCGCTGAAGACACCAGTGATATTGCCGCCCGGTTTTTCAAGTGACGCGACAATGCCTATGTCTACTGGATTATTTACCCCCATAAAAACCATGGGCTTTGTGGAGTGGCGTTTTTTTGCCATTTGCGCGAATCCCCGTGAGCAGGCAATACCAGTGCAAATAACGAGATTAACATCGCTATCAAGCGCTGCATCACAGGTTGCGTTCACCAATAAAGGATCCAGTGCAGATGCAGCAGTGAATTCTTTTACAGCAAAGCGCTTATCTACGTTTATTTCTTGTATAAGTGCATTGTTTACTCGCTCGTGATAGGCCATTGAAGGTACGTATATGAGGCCAATGGAATAGAGCGGTGTGCTATGCCAAAGTCGGATTTTTGCCTTGTATATAAGGCAAAGTGCTAACAAAATAAGGCAAAATGCGATAGCTATTTGGTTTCTCAATTGCATGGATGTTACCTACGATTTTATTAATTTTCTGTGAACATTGATCCATTTACGAACAACTCTACTGCCTTCGCTCAAGCATATGCGCTTTAAGCTCGTTGCTGGAAAATCTACTCGGCGGAACATATCAATGTTTACAACAAACTCTCGGTCGTCTGGCAGAGCGGCGATAGGCATTGACTCTAGGGGGACTCCATCTTCACAGTAGAGCCGGATGCGTCGACAGAGCTCTGCGGCCATTTGGCTTAGGTCGCCAGCAAAAGAGCAGGAAAATCCCGCGTCGATAGCAATCGAGGTGCTTCCAATTGAAAGCAAGCATTTTTCCCAACAGAAGTACCCGAGTTCTTCCTGGAAAAAATTGGTAGCACAGCTCTCTAAAAGGCAAACTGCTTGGACTTTGTTCTGGTAAGCCTTGATAACATCGGTTACGTTCGCTTCTGTCATGCCGGCTTCTGTTGTTTCAATGGGCTCTAAATAAATAGTCATCCCAACTTCCGAGAGAAGTCGCTTGATTTCTATGGCTTCATCTTGTAATAATTGCGCCGTGGGGAAGTAGGGAATTACTATGCTTTTCACATCTGGGTATAGCTTTGCAATATGTTTTGCTATTTTTGATGGGGGAGCATTTTCTCTGAAAACGCCGGTGACGGTAAAAACTGGGTTTTCAAGAGAATTGACTCCTTTAGGTCCCACAGGATTACGGACACCAACAAAAGCTATTGGCAGCCCATTTGCTTCGGCGGCTACTTCCATAGTATTAAAAAAGCAAAGCTCACCGATTGGTGCTATAAGATCGCAGTCATCTTCAAATGCCATTTCGCGTACACGTTGTTTAATGGAGTCCTTGTGCGGTGTCACTCGGTATATAACGCATTCGTAAAGATTCGGCACTCCGTTGTTCATTTGGAAGCTGATTAGATTGGACATTACGTGGTGGTAGGGCCGGCCTACCAGAGTCAGCACCTCGATACGGAACTTGTTTCCTTTTTGTATCACGATATATTCCTTACTTTTATATGATCATGTACTGCAGCAAGGGCATTGTCAGCTCGAATTTTCTCTATAATTTTTTTGATGTTTATGTTCCCAAGGTCTTGTTCTTGGCATAGATGCGTATTGATCACAAGGTTGCGCTCTACGATTGCTTGTTGTATCTGCATTGATGCAGGATTTTTGTTGTTTAGAAGAACTTCCTTGGCCATGCCAAAGGCGGTCTTGGCAAGGCTTGCGGGATCGGATGTATAAATGAGTGCTGCATCATCCATACCATCAATCGAGCCGGCAAAAAGCGTAATGCCATGCTGGGATGCGAGTTTGCCAAAAGCAGTGCCATACACTGCAATTGCATCTCCCTCTAAATACATGAGAACGTCGTGCCCAGGGAGTAGTGTCGCTACTTTAGCCATTACTTCGCTTGTGGTATCGATGGGCAGTAGTGTTATAGATAAGCCTTGTTTTTTAACTGACTTTTCAATAGCCCGTACGTATTCTTCGTTACCTCCTGCAGCTATGGCATAAGGGAGGAGGATTTTTTTAGTGTTTGGTTTTGCAATTAATAGGAGATCGGAAACAAGAAATTCGTTATTACCTGAAGAATTCGATTCTATGCCTGTCATATTCTTTCCTGGTTTTTCTCGGGAATCGATAATCCCATTTTTTACAGGATCAAGAATGCCAAAGAAAATGACGGGCTTGTTAGAGCATCGCCTTTGTGAGGCTTGGGCTATTCCTTGAGATGGCTGTATTCCAGTTGTGATGAGGATATCGGCATCACTTTCTATAGCCTCATTGCAGGTCGTGGCCATGAGGACTGGATCATATCCTGAAGCTGCAGTGAATTCTTTGATGGTGAAGCGCCGATCGGCCTTGATTTGATCGATCAAGACCTTGTTTGCATACTCATGAAATGCGCGTGCTGGCATATATACGAGGCCAATAGTATATGAAGACTTGTAGAAAAGTCCTGAGTGAGAGTTCCAGGCTATTAAAAGCGCTGCTGCAGCAATTCCTATGCCGCAAATTAAGATAGTGGTTTGTTTGCCCATATACGTAATACCTTTGTATTTTTATGTTCACATACTCTTTTTATAGCTTCTGTAGGGAAGTCTATTTTGCGGAGCATATCAATGTTAACAGCAAAATCGCGATTTTCTGGCAGCATTATCGCAGGAATAGTTCCCATAGGCTTTTCTTTTTCTATATGTTCGCGCAATTGTTTGTAAGCTAATTCAGCCATCCCGCTTATATTGACTTCCAATGAGCACGCTGCGCCAAGATTAATCGCATTCGGGCCGCTTGCAAAAAGGATGCGGCATTTATCTCAACAAAGATCGGCCATTCGATCTTGGAAAAGATTGCTATAGCAGCCTTCCAAAAAGAAGACCATTTGTACCTTGTTTAAGTAAGATTCTAATTTTTCCCACGCACTTTTTTCATCTGTGCGAATGGGAGTAGTAAGTACGTTTATGTGGTGCAAGCTTAATAATTGCTTTATTTCTGCTATTTTTGTGGGTGGCAGACCATTGATTGCCTCAGTGTAGGGGATGAGTACATTTTGGATTTCAGGGGCAAATTTACTAATATGGGTGGCAATAGTTTCTGCCGAGGGTTCTGCTCGTGTAATGCCAGTTATGGTGAATCCTGGTTTATCCAGGCAGGTTATAAGGCCACGCCCTACCGGATCGCGTACCCCTAAAAAGATCATGGGATGCCCGCCTATTTCCTCAACGACTTCTTTTGCCGCGAAAGAGCAAGCCTCCCCAACTGTCATTATGACATCATAAGTGTCTTTTATAATAAGCTCACGAACTCTATGTTTGATGCCTTCTTTGTCTTGCATTAAGGGGATAAATGACGGTTGGTACAGGTCTGGCACGCCAGCATCAAATTGAGTAAAGAGTAACTTACGCATTGCCAGGTGATATGGCCGGCCGTGAAGAATAAGTATCGCTACACGACATTTTTTCGTGATTCCATACATAAGTTACTCCTTTCTTTGGCTATGGTTATCGTTTATTTAATCGAACCGTCATACCGAATGCAGTCGCGATCGAGCATCGATTTTATGCGAAGGAGTGCTAACAGTGGTCGCGAGAGCTTGACTCCTTGCCGCTGCAGCGCATGCTCGTTGTATCGCATGCCAATCTGCATCGGAATACGACGTGCGTTGACGATGCCGTCGGTAAGTAGTAATTCTTCAAGCACTAATGCCATGAGGCCTATATAAGCATCTTTGGTGATGCCGCCGCCGAGCGCTGCCCCTTTGAATAGGGAATCGAGCTCTGAGGCACAGAAAATACGCTTTTCAGTATCACACAGCTTTGCGAGCGCTTGGCAGTGTCGGTACACTGCTGGTTCATCCAGAGTTATTACCACGTCTGCCATTCGCATTTTTTCCAAGAGGGTGCCTTCATGCATTTCGTAGTAAGACCAGAAATGCTCTTCTACTTCGATACCATCCCTGAATAGCGCGCTTGTAATGCGTCGTCGTTGTTCTTCGACAATGTTATATCGACTGCCGGTGTTGCGGCGAGGGGTATAGACTATGCACGCTCGTTTGATGTTCGGGACGAAAGCGCGTAGGACATCTGCATACTCATCGCCTGACATTGGGGTGTTGTAGACACCAGAAAATCCGTAGTCTTGCTGTACAAAGCGGAATGCAAATGCATCTTCGACGCAGTACAGTTGTACTATATCAAGCCCGTATTCATCTCGAATTTCATGCACCATTCGTAGAGCGGCATAGCCTGGGGTGATGACAAAAGAAAAACGCTCTCGATCAGCACCAGTCAATGCTGGATGCGATGCAAGAGCGTTATACATATCAGTTTCATCACCGCTAACGGTGAGCGTGAGAAGTTCGAAATGAGTGCCGGGAAAGTAGGTGCTCAGTTCAGCGGTCAGCCGTGCGTTGATCGCTTGTGTCCATTCGCGGTTTCCTTCGGTTTCTATAATGAGTCCATTTACATGGTCGTCAACGGGGCGCCGACGATAAATATTACGCTGGTTCCGCTCAACGAAGGCTCGCGATGCTTCCTGTGCCATTTTCAAGCAGGGCATTGAAGGTCTCAGAGGCTGCGTTTTTGATCTCTGTGAGGAGCTCATCCCTTTTCTTCTTATTCATAGTAGTTCTTCCTTGTTGCGAAGTTGACTATACAATACACGAAATAAAAGCACCTCTCGATCAAGCTATTGTACCTGGCTCTATGGCATATAACCAAATAGCACAGAACGGGAGATAAGAAGAATTATGCTCCTCTTTTTGGAAAAAGCAAGTAGAAATTGTGCTGCAGTACGTATTTTGTCGGGTGACAGCCCCGGCTTGAGGCTGTCGTTAATTTCCAATATGTCCTCCGGCAGGCGCAATAGAGAAAAAGGGGGGCGAGCCTGTTGTGTCATTGTGGAGCATTCTTATTTTCTTGCAAAAGCTGCTATTTCTTTTTCTTTTTTATTTTCTTAGGCCTTCCTGCCTTTGCGCTCTCTAATGCTTGCAGCCGGGAGACCTCATCATTTGCGATATCGTAGTGGGCAGCAACTTCGAGCGCTTCTGTATCTGAGATGGAGAATGGTCCTGCGCGATGGCTTGCTGCAATTTCAAGCGAAAGCCTGTTGAGTGTTTCGTTTATCTCTACATCTGACTCGTAGCCGGTGAACTCATAACCGGTTTCATTGTAAATGCTGAGAATAGCTTCGTTTCGCAGCCTTTCTTTAACCTCCTCAGATGTAAGCGCTGCCTCTTCGGCCGCTGGCCTTGCGGCTGCGGTTGGTGCTACGTACGGGTATGTTGCGCAAAAAACGTCCCACGGGTTTGTGACTAGCGTAGCAAATTGTTTCTGCCGGTAGGGGCACGCAGTAAGCATTTGTTGGAAGGTTTGCCAGCACGACAAGGTGGTTGTTAGAAGCGGTGGATGCATCGCTTTGAGGGTGCAAAAAGCTTGCGGTTCAAGCGATGCGGCTCCCTCTTCATACAGTGGTACGCAGTATTGGACATCAACTTCTTTTCCATCCCTAATGTAGTTGGCTGGAAGAACCGATCGTGGATTTTTGCTTGCAAGGCGTTGCGAGTAGGGAAGAAGATCCGTTGCGGCTTTTCCGTGTGCATTTGCAACGCGGTGTATGCGCATAGGTTCGTTAACATGGTCATTAAAAGTGGAAGTGCGGCAGAAATTTTTTGATGCACCGGCAAAAAGAGGGTGGTTGCATGCCGTTACACCTTGGGGGCGAAAGGGGCCGGCACTATCATTAAAAATCCCTTTTTGTGTGGCATCCATGTGAAATATGATGACAAGGTTGTAATTTTGGTCGTTGCCAATGACGCCGCATAAATAGATTGGCTGGTTTGGTAGGCCTGCGTTACGTTCGAAAAGTTCTAGAGGAAGCCGGAAAACGATGGCTGTTTCCCCACTGTTGAGTTGTTCGATAGCTATTTGCTTATACATCAATGCCCCCGCAAGCACACTTTGCACAGTAGCTTCGATACCATCGCCATGAGGCGGTGCAACAAGTGGTCGCTTGATAAAATTGTTCCATTGGTTTGTAAATGCAGGTGTACAGAGTATGTCTGGGAAATAGATTTCTTTGACTTGATCCGAGAACTTTTTTTGAATCGCTGCTTGCTGATTTTGAAGCTCCGCAAAGCTTGCGGCATCGGATTGCAAATAGGTTAGTAAAAGAGATTTGACTGAGTGGCGCTGGAAGATTGCCTGTTCGTGCTGAAGAAT